>NZ_JBHYMK010000076.1:4216-30018 GCF_042743065.1 Streptomyces sp. NPDC058872 | reverse complement strand
GGTTGAAGCGGAGGTAAGACTTCGTGGAGACCGCCCCGGCGGCCACCGCGCTCCCGGGCCCCGGCCCGCCGCCCTCAGCGCTTGCGGGCGAGCGTGATCCCGTCCGCCATCACCAGCATCGACAGCTCCACCCGTGGATCCCGGCACAGCAACCGGTTCAGCGCCCTGACCCCCTCGGTGTCGGGATCCACGGCGGCCGGGTCGGCGACCCGGCCGAAGAAGAGGGTGTTGTCGACCACGATCAGACCGCCGGTGCGGACCAGCGCGAGCGAGGACTCGTAGTAGCGGACGTAGTTGGCCTTGTCCGCGTCGATGAACACCAGGTCGAAGCTCTCCGGCCCGCGCTCCGCCAGCAGGGCGTCCAGGGTCCCGGCCGCGTCGCCGATCCGCAGGTCGATCCGCCCGTCGACCCCGTCCCGCTTCCAGAAGTCGGCGCCGACGGACGGCCACCGCTCCTCGATGTCGCAGGACACCAGCACCCCGTCGGCCGGGAGCGCGCGGGCCATGCACAGGGTGCTGTAGCCGGTGAAGGTCCCGATCTCCAGCACTGCCCGCGCCCCCGTCAGCCCGACCAGCAGGGCGAGCAGCTGGCCCTCCTCCGCCATCACCTGCATGGCGGCCCCGCCCGGCAGGTCCGCGGTGGTCTCCCGCAGCTCCCTGAGCAGATCGTCGTCGCGGAGGGAGACGTCCCGGACGTAGGCGAGCAGGTCGGGGGTCGCAGCCGTCTGGTGGGCCATGGCGCAGGGGTTCCTCTCGGACGGGAGCGGCCGACGGGACGTCCGTGGCCGCGGCGATGCGTGCGGGTGCTGGGTACGGGGTGCTGGTTACGGGTCGGTGCCGACAGGGCGGTGCGTACGGGGTGCAGCGCGCGGGGTGCTGCGTACGGGTCGGTGCGCGTGCCGGGAAGGTCACCCGGCGCGCATGAACGGGCGGTCGTGCACCGCCTGCGCGTGCTCGCCGGCGTACGCCCTCAGCAGCGGGTCCAGCCGGTAGCGGCCCGCGTGCGGGGCGCCCAGCAGGTTGGCCTCGACCAGCGCGTCGAGGGCCTCCTCGGCCTGGGCCTCGGAGCAGCCGAACAGCACCGCGACCCGGGTGCCGGACACGGAGCAGTCCCCGGCGGCCCCCAGCGCGGTGAACACCTCGGCCGGATCGACACCGGCCGGCGCCGGCCGTCGGAGCCCGGCGTGGTCGGCGTCGAGGCAGGGGCGGACCCCGAGGTCGCCCGCGCACAGCTCGTCCAGCAGCCGCGGGGCCTCCGTCAGCCGCCGCGCGAAGTGCCCGATGCTCCAGTGCGGGCGCTCCAGCAGCCTGGTCCCCGCGATCCGGATGGCCAGCGGCAGGCCCGCGCACACCGCCAGCACCGTACGGGCCGCCCGCTGTTCGGCGCCGACCCTGGCCGGTCCCACGATGCTCCCCAGCAGTTCCAGGGATCCGGCCTCGTCCAGCGGGGGGAGGAGGAGGGTGTGCGCGCCCTCCAGGTCGGCCAGCCGCCGCCGGCTGGTCACCAGCAGCCTGCTCCCCCCGCTGCCCGGTATCAGCGGCCGTATCTGCGCGGTCGAGGACGCGTTGTCGAGGACGACCAGCAGCCGGCGACCCGAGGTCAGCGAGCGGTACAGGCTCTCCCGTTCGGAGGCCTCCTCGGGTATCTCGTCCCGGGGGACTCCGAGGTCCGCGAGGAACCGGGGCAGCACCGCGTGCGCGGTCAGCGGCGGGGTGCCCGCGCCGAGGTCGGCGTACAGCTGGCCGTCCACCGAGGACTCGCGCACGGCATGGGCGGTGTGCAGGGCCAGCGCGCTCTTGCCGACGCCGCCGCGGCCGGTCACCACCGCGGTCGCCACCGTGCCCGCGGGCTGCGCGCGGGTGGTGAGGAAGTGCTCCAGCCGGGCCATCGCGCCCGCGTGCGCCGACAGCAGCGGCGGCACCGAGGGCAGCTGCGCCGGCCGCGGCCGGCCCGCCCGCTCCCAGACGGTGTCCGAGCCCGGTGCGGCGGACGGCTCCGCGGGGCCCGGTGTACGGGGGCGGTCGTGGGCGGAGAGGATGTGCCGCTGGATCTCGCGCAGATCGGCGCCCGGCTCGGCGCCGAGCTGTTCGACGAGCAGCACCCGGGTGCGCCGGTAGAGGTCCAGGGCCTCCGACTGCCGTCCCGAACGGAACAGCGCCAGCATCAGCTTGCCCACCAGGGCCTCGCGCAGGGGGTGCTTGCGGACGATCCGCACCAGTTCGGGCACCAGCTCGGCGTGTCGCAGCAACGCCAGTTCCGCGTCGAAGCGCAGCTCCATGGTCTGTAAGCGCAGCTCTTGCAGGTAGCGCCCCTCGACGTCGCGCAGCGTCCGGGAGGGGATGTCGGCCAGCGGCTCCTCGCGCCACAGGGCGAGCGCCGCGGCCAGTTCGGCGGAGGACCCTTCCAGGTCCCCGCGCTCGGACAACTCGGCCGCGCGCCGGCGGTGGGCCGTGAACTGGCCCAGATCGCTCTCGTGCTCGCCGAGTTCGAGGAGGTAGCCGGGCGCCCGGGTGAGGATCCGGGCGGAGGCGTGCTCGCCGAGCGACTGGCGCAGCCGCATCACGTAGGTGCGGACGGTCGCGGCGGAGCTCGGCGGCGGAGCACCGTCCCAGACGTACTCGGCGATCCGGTCCACCGAGATCACCCGGTTGGCGTTGAGGAGGAGCGCTGCCATGACCACGCGCTGCCTCGGCGCCGACACGTGCACCTCACGCGCGTTCAGCCGGACGGAAAGCGGGCCCAGCAACAGGAAGTTCAAGGGGGATTCCTCTGTGTCGTACGACCGGTGGGCAAGACTGCCTCCAGCGTCTTGTGTGATCATGTACGGGTCAACGCGATCCCGCCATGTCTAGACACATCCCTAGAGCCTCACGTCCTGTCGGCGCGCCGGGTTTGCGCTGTTGGCAACCATCACCGTGGTGAGCACCAGACCGCCCACCACGGCCCAGCGCCCGGTGAAGCCGCTGATCGACGGGCCGTCCGCGACCCGGTGGGCGGGCACGGTCAACGCGGCGGAGAACACGCCCCGTACGGGGTCCAGCCGCACGAACGCGTCGAGGAAGTCCAGCGGCCGCCCCGTCAGGGGGAACCATGCCTTGTATACGGACTCCTTGGCGCTGAACAGCACCCGGTCCCAGGACGCCCCCGACGCCACCCGCCGGCAGTTCTCCAGCGCGGCCCGCTCCCCGGCGACGGTCACGGCGTCGAGCACCCCGTCCGGCAGCGGACCGTCCGGCTCCGCATCCATCCCGAGGGCCAGCAGGTCGCTGCGGCGGGCCACCGCGGCCGCCCGGTACCCGTCGCAGTGGCTGATCGCCCCGACCACCCCGTCGGGCCACAGCGGCTCCCCGCGCGGACCGGCCAGCAGCGGCGTCCGGGGCAGCCCCAGCCGGGCCAGCGCCTGCCGGGCGCACCGCCGGCCCGTGGTGAACTCCCGTCGGCGCTTCTCCACCGCGTGCGCCACCAGCAGTTCCTCCTCCGGGAACAGCTCCGACCCCGGAAGGTCCCCCAGTGATTCCGCCACCTCGACCGACGCCGACAACAGGTCCTCGATCACCGGCGGCCGCCCGTCACGGCCGCCCGCCCGACCGCTCCCAGGCGCGGGTCCGTCACGGCCGTCCCCCGGCGGGGAAGACCTCGCGCAGCAGCGGGTCCGGCTTGCCCCAGTGCTGCCACTCGCGCGGGTAGCCGAGGGACACCTCCTGGTGCCGGACCCCGTCCGCGTGGATGGTCCGCGGAATGTGCAGGTGCCCGTAGACCACGGCCGACGCCCGGTAGCGCACCGGCCAGTCCGCGCTCGCCGCGGTCCCGCACCACAGCGCGAACTCCTGGTGCCGCAGCACCTCCGTCGGCTTCCTGATCAGCGGGAAGTGGTTCACCAGCAGCGTCGGTAGAGCGGGGTCGCAGGCGGCCAGGCGCGCCTCGGTGGCGGTGACCCGCGCCCGGCACCAGTCGGCCCGGGTCGGGTACGGGTCCGGGTGCAGCAGGAACTCGTCGCTGCACACCACCCCGGCGGTCTCGGCCAGTGCCAGCGCGGCGCCCGCGTCCGCCACCCCGGGCGGCAGGAAGCTGTAGTCGTACAGCAGGAACAGCGGCGCGATCGTCACCGGCCCACCCGGCCCGGTCCAGACCGGGTACGGGTCCTCGGGCGTACGGATGCCCAGGCTCCGGCACAGGTCCACCAGGTACCGGTACCGGTACTCGCCGCGCAGCCGCACCGGATCCGACGGATGGGTCCACAGCTCGTGGTTGCCCGGCACCCACACCACCGTCGAGAACCGGTCGGCCAGCAGCCGCAGCACCCACTCCACGTCCGCGGCCAGCTCGCCCACGTCCCCTGCCAGCAGCAGCCAGTCCTCCTCGTCGACGGGGAACAGTCCCTCGACGATCGCCCTGTTCTCCGGATGGGCCACGTGGAGGTCGCTGACGGCGTACAGCCTTGCCATGAGGTGTTCCTCGCCTCCTCGGCCGGATCCGCGGCGCGCGGCCCGGCCGGACCGTTGCTGCTGAGTCGGCGCCCAGTAAATCCCACAGGGCTGCCCCGCACCGCAACGATCCCGCCATTCGCCGCGGAAATAGCCGGAATTGAACGCGACCTGTGAACTGGTCGGTCTGTGCGGTGCGCCCTTGCTGACTTTACAAGTGGCATGGCAGGGTGGGATATGCACGGCACGTGACCGACCGATCACGGCGCGCCCAATAGCGCCTACCGGTCGGTATGGATGACGTTCCGCACGATCACCACACCCCGCCCACCGGAACCGAGCGGATTTCGCCGAAAGGAAAGAAAGACCGACATGACTTCCCTCTCTCTGGACAGCGATCTGTGGTGCCGTCGCTTCCACCCCTCGCCGACGGCCACCCGGCGGCTGGTCTGCTTTCCGCATGCCGGCGGCTCGGCGAGTTTCTATTTCCCGGTCTCCGCCGAACTGCGCGACACGGTCGACCTGCTGGCCGTGCAGTACCCCGGACGGCAGGACCGCCGGGGCGAGCGCGCCGCCGAGGACCTGCACCTGATGGCCGACGAGGTGGCCCGGGCACTGACCCGCTGGGACGACCTCCCCCTCACCCTCTTCGGGCACAGCATGGGCGCGCTCGTCGCCTTCGAGGTGGCCCGGCGCATCGAGCGGGCGGGCGGCCGCGTCGACCACCTCTTCGTCTCCGGCCGCCCGGGCCCCGCCGCCGACGGCCCGGAACCGTCCCACCCGCTCGACGACGACGGCATCATCGCCGAGGTCAGGGCCATGAGCGGCACCGACGCCCGCCTCCTGGAGGACGAGGAGCTGCTGGGCATGGTGCTGCCCGCGCTGCGCGGTGACTACCGGGCGCTCCAGGCCTACCGGGCCGACCACGGCTCCGCCGTCACCTGCCCGGTCACCGCCCTGACGGGGGACCAGGACCCCTGGACGCCGCTGCCCGAAGCCGCCGCCTGGCACGCCCGCACCACGGCCGCCTTCGACCTCAAGGTCTTCCCCGGCGGCCACTTCTACCTGAGCAGCCGTCCGGGCGACGTGATCGGCACGCTGCGCGAGCACTTCGCCGCCGCGCTGCGGGCCTGAGGCCGAGGGCAGCAGGAACAGCAGGAACAGCAGGAACAGGGGGTGCCGAGGATGACGCCGTTGTCCACCGCAAGCGACGCCCAGCCCCGGTCCGGGCCGGCGGCGCGGTCCGGGCGCGCGCACGACGCCGGACCGGGGGGCCGGGGGCCGGCGGCCGGGGGGTCCCCCGACCGCGCGGGCATCGGGCGACTGGCCGCCCTGGACGTCCGCATCCTCGAAGGCGTCGCGATCGGCACCTCGACCGTCCGGCTCGCGGCATCGCTTTATCTGAGCCGACAAGGTGTCGAATACCGCATCGGTTTGATGCTCCGTCATTTCCAGGTCGCGAACCGGGCCGCTCTGGTCTCCCGGGCGCACTCCCTCGGCGTCCTGAGCGTCGGGACCTGGCCACCCCGCGTCCTCCCGGAATTTCTTGAGACGTAGGAAAGCGCGTACGGACGGACCGCCCCCCGGTCAACCTCCCAAATGCTCTTCCGAAGGTCCGCAAGCACCCTCCGGCGGTACGCGCCCGACGTATTTTCCCAGACCGGAATAGCGTATCGATATCGCGCCACGAGGCGGCTGTCCGATCTTCCTGCCGAAGGTCGGATTCTGCGGCAGGCTGCTGGCAGCGGAAGTTCGGCTGCACTACGGTGGGGCCGCATTGTTCCCTCCTTTCACACAATTCACGGGAGCTGTCATGAGTTTGGGGTACCTGTTCGGTGGCGGCGTCGGGACCGAACCGCACGGCCTGGAGCTCTACCGGACCTACCCGGTCGTGCAAAGCTGGTACGAGCAGGTCTCCGCCTGGACGGGACTCACGGTCGGACAGATCCTGGAGGAGGACCTGCCGACCCCCCAGGAGGAGCGCCAGAGCGTCGGCACCGTCCGCGAGGCCGCCCTCGCGATCGGCGTCCACGACGTCCTCGCGTCGTTCGGCCTGCGCCCCGCGGCCATCGGCGGCCTCAGCCTCGGCGCGATGACCGCCAGCTGCCTCGCCGGATCGCTGGGACGGCGCGAACTCTTCGAGATGCTGGCGGGCTCACGCGACACCCCCGAACCGCCCGCCGACGCCCCGCAGCAGGGCATAGCCATCGCCTTCGGCTCCCTCGCCGAAGGAGCCCCCGCCCACCCCGGCGAGAACGTCCCCGGCGTCTACCTGGCGGGCGACTTCGGCCCCACCGTCGACGGCACCCAGCGCATCATGATGCTCGCCGGCCGGGCCGACGCCCTCGGCGCCCTCGCCGCCGAGGTCCCCCCGGGCACGGTCGTCCCGCTCCCCGGGCGCACCATCGCCGTCCACACCCCGCTGCGCCGCCCCTACCGCGAGTTCATGGCCCCGCGCATCGACGCGATCCGCTTCACCGACCCCGAAATCCCCCTGCTGTCCTGCCTGGAACCCAAGGTCCTGCGCTCCGCGGACGACGTCCGGGATCTCTTCCAGCGCAACTCCACGGACCCGATCAGCCTGGTCGACGTCTACGACGGCATGAAGGAGCAGGGCGTACGGCTCGGCCTCGTGATGGGCCCCTCGATCCCCGAAGGCATCCTCGCGTTCCCCTTCCCGGTGGTGCACATCGAGCAGCCGGAGCACATCGAGCAGGCCCTGACCACCGCCTACGACCTTGGCATCGACCTCACCGGCGCCACGGCGCTGTCATGACCGCCGCCGCCACCCGCGCCGACCCCGGCACCCCCGTCGACCCGGACGCCTACGTCGCGCGCCGGCTGGACACCGACCTCGACGCGTGGACCCGTACCGTGGTCCGGCGGCACTTCGACCCGGTGGCCGGCAGCCCCTACTGGCTGGGCCGCGCCGCCCAACTGGACTTCGACCCGCGCGACATCACCCGCTACGACGAGCTCACGGCCTTCGGCCCGTTCCCGCTCGACCGCCTCCGCGAGGAGGATCCGGTGGACCTCGTCCCGCTGGCCGTGCCCCGGCCGCTCGCCGGGCGGGTCTGGGACAGCGGCGGCACCACCGGCACCCCCTGCCGGGTGTTCTACACCCCGGACATGCTGCTGCACCGGGCGATCTGGCGCCGCTGGTCCTTCGTACGGGAGGGCTTCGCGCCGGGCCGCGCCTGGCTCCAGGCCACTCCCACCGGACCGCACCTGATCGGCAACGGCGTCCGGGAGGTCTCGGAACTCCACGCCGGCCAGGTGTACGCAGTGGACATGGACCCGCGGTGGGTCAAGCGCCTCATCCGGGCCGGACGGCTGGCCGAGGTCGGCGACTACACCACCCACCTGCTGGAGCAGATCACCGACGTGCTCCGGCAGGGCCGGGTCCACTACCTCAACACCACCCCTGCTCTCTTCCAGGCCCTCCGCCAGCGCCGGCCAGAACTGGTCGCCGCCCTCGACGGCGTACGCCTGAGCGGCACCCAGATCAGCGGCGACATGTACCGGACCTTCATCGCCGCCCTGGAGGGCGGGATCTGCGGACTGACGTACGGCAACACCTTCGGCAACGCGGCCTGCCTGGACGTCGAGCGGGACGGCGAACTCATCAGCTACGTTCCGAACTACCCGGAGGTCACCATGGCGGTGGTGGACAAGGACGACCCCGCCGCCCCGGTCGCCCCCGGCACGGTCGGCCAGGTCCGGCTGACCGTCCTCCACGAGGACCTCTTCCTCCCCAACATCCTGGAACGCGACCAGGCGCTCCGCCATCGCAGCGGACACTGGCCCTCCGACGGCGTCGCCAACGTCCGCCCCCTCCAGACCACCAGCTCGGCCCCCGAGGGCCTCTACTGACCCCTTCCCTGTCGCCGTCCTCGTCCCCGGGGCGCCTCCACCAGGGCCGGAGGCCCCGGGGCCGGGGACCTTCGTCGGCCGGAAGGGAAGTGAGCGACGGGATACCTTGTGAATGTATTCACAAGGTATCCCGTCGTGCGAAGACGACACGACGAAGAGCGAAGAAGGTGAGTGCAGCGGCGACCTCCCTGCGGGACAAGACCCCCGGCACGACCCGCCCGGAAACCGGCGGCACGACCGGCCGGGCCGTTCCCGGCAGGGCCGCCCGCGGCTCCCTCGCGACCCTGCGGATCGTGCTCGGCTGGAGCTTCCTCTGGCCCTTCCTGGACAAGATGTTCGGCCTCGGCTTCTCCACCGAGAGCGCCGGAGCCGTCGTCAACGGAGGCTCGCCGACCGAAGGGTTCCTCCTCCACGGGACCAAGGGCCCCTTCGCCCACGTCTTCGACTCCGTGGCCGGCGCCTGGTGGCTGGACACCCTCTTCATGCTCGGCCTCCTCGGCATCGGCCTCGCCCTCCTCCTTGGCATCGGCACCCGCATCGCCGCCGTCGTCATCGCTGCCACCAGCGCCGGCCGCTACTTCGGCCTCGGCAAGGCCTGGCAGAACCTCCCCCTCGTCCAGCGCCCCCCTGGCTCCGCTGACCCCGTCCACCTCATGACGGCGCCGTAACCCCACCGGGACCCGCGGCGCCGTCGCGGCTCACCCGCCGGGCACGCCGTGGACGTGTACGGGCAGCCGGCTCACTCCGCCGATCAGGGAGCCGCCGATGTGCACGGTCAACGCCACAGAAGGCGGGGTGGGACATGACCGCACGGGCGCAGAAGGACGTCACAATCCACTCAACCCGCGCGACTGTCGTCATGTCACGGCCGACCCGGTGCCACCGGGTGCCAAGTTGTTAGGCTCCGGTCCGTGAGCATCCCATCGTCGACCGACTGGGCCGGCCTGTACCACGCCTACGGCCGGTCGGTGGACGTCCCGGGACATCTGGCGGCACTGTCCGCCTCCGATCCGGCCGTACGCCGTGCGGCCATGTCGGCCCTTGCCGACAGCGTCTGCCACCAGGGCACCCGGTGGCCCGCCAGCGCGCATGTGGTGGCTCCGCTCGTCGCCCTCGTCGACACTCCCTCGACGCCCGACCGGGACACCGTCCTCCACGTACTGCACGCCGTCGCCATCGGCAACCTGGGAGACGGCGAACTGCCCTTCGAACCCACGCGGGCCTTCGCCGAGGCCGACCGGGTGCGCCCGGCGGACGAGGACGAGGTGCTCCGGGTTCTCTTCGAGGAGGAGGACCCGGACATCAATGCCGTCGCCGACGTGGCCGACGCCGTGGCCCTGCGCTGGGCCGCCGAGGCATACCGTGCGGCCGAGCGTCATACGGCCTCCTTCCTGGGGTGGCTGCGCGACCCCGACCCCGCCGTGGTGACCCTCGCGGCAGCGTTGCTGGTCTGGTTCTCCCCGCTGCCCGAGCTGTCGGGCGCGCTCGCCGCTGTGCCGTGCGACACCACCGACGCACGGGCGTCGGCGAACCTCGCACTCGCCCACCTGCCCGGACACCCCGGCTCCGACGAACTCGAAGCCCTGACGACGTGCCTTGCCTCACCCGACAAGGCGGTACGGGTCACGGCCGCGATCGCCCTGGCCCGCCGACAGGCGGCGGCTCTGCCCGAAGTGGCACTGACCATCCTCGTACAGGCCGATGCGGTCGCGGTCTCCGGAGTCGTTCAGGGCTGGGACCGCTCCCTGCGGGGCCACGTCGCGGTGGCGCTACGCCACCTGGGCCTGTGACCCGCCTTCGCGTGAACGCACGGGACTCACTCCCGCAGACCGGCCCGACGCCGGACCAGCACCGCACGCGTGCCCAACCGGCGCACGGCCCGTTGATCACCCACCAGTCAAGCCGCCAGGCCAGCACGCCCCGACCTCGGAGTGCGGTGGCGGGTTCAGACGGGTGTTCCGTGGCGTGATCTGCCGGGCGAGTACGGGCTTTGGCAGACGGTTTACGGGCTCTTTCGCCGGTGGCGGCGCGAGGGGGTGTGGGCCCGGATTCCCACCTTGCTGCAGACTCGGGCCGATGCGGCCGGGCTGATCACGTGGGAGGTGGGGGCCTGTCCCCGGATGGTGGACAGACCCCGCCGTCCACATCGCGGCGGTCCACCAGCGGCTGTGAACCAGCAGCCCGCCGAAACGGCCGTGTCATGCTGACCACGGCATGGACCGGCACACCTTCAGGGAGGGTTCCGGTGGCCGCCAGGTACTACTGCGCCGACAGCGAGAGCGGCGACCACGTCGACGACCCGTCCGAGGACGCGCTGTTCATGTTGATCGGTGATCTGAACGACTCGGACAACACGTTCGTCGTGATCCAGCCCGATCAGGACGACCCCGGCTGGTTCGCCTCCGTCACCGTCCTGGACGAAGGCGGATACGAAGTCGTCCGCCGCGACACCACCCGCCGCGAACACGACGTGACCGTCGAGTCCAGCAACAACCGCATCGCGGGCGACCTCACCAAGTGGCTGGCCACCCGCGCTTCCTAGAACACGGCCCTAGGCGAACGTCGCCCCCCATGTGGCGGGTCCGACGACGCCGTCCACTGTCAGGGCCCTGCTCGACTGGAAGCTGCGGCAGGCCGCGTCGGAGCCCGGGCCGTACTGTCCGTCCACAGTGAGGTTGTAACCGTGCGCGCTGTTCATGCGGTACTGCCATGTCGCCACGCTCGCGTGGACGGTGACCGGGGACTGCCGGAAGGCGACGCCCGGATAGGGCAGCGGGCCGCCGCCGGGGTTGACCTCGCCGCTGATGACCCGGGAGTACAGGTTCCCCGGGCAGCCGGTCGCGTGGTGGTCGCGGTGGCCGGTGATGGCCTGCGCGGCCCCGCCGGCGTCTACGCCCAGATCCGGCCCGAGATGCTCAACACCGGAACCGAGGCGGGAACGCTCCGTACCCCGGGATGGCGCGGAGACGGCATCGCCTTCAACGAGGCCCGCGGCCACCCCTACGCCAACCGTCTCGGCGGCCACGGGAAGGGGAGATTCGCCCATCAGAACCTGGTGACCGAGACCCAGACCCCCACCAACACGCCCGAGCAGCGCGTCCAGGTGGAGGCGGTGATCTACGACCAGGTGAAGAACAACGACGAGATCGTCCAGTACAACGTCGTCCCCAAGTACGCGGGCAACAGCCCGATTCCGCACGAAATCCACTTCACGGCGTATGGAAGCAAGGGGTTCACCTTCACCTACATTCTGGAGAACCCCGCCGCCTACGTCCGAACCGGCGTCTAGCGCCCCCGACGAACCGTTCCGGAGAACCGCATGACCCGCACCACGCCTCCCCGTCCCTATGACGTCGAAGCGCTGTTTCCCGCCCTCGCCGACTACCGGCGTACGGCGACGCGACTGCACCCCCGCCCCGACGACCCGAAGGCGCACGACAGCTCCGTCGCCGGCCCCATGCTCTGGCCGGCCGACGAACCCTGGCCGGTGTGCACCGCCGTCCACCCCAAGGCGACCGGCCACCTGCTGACCGACGTCCGCCATGCGCGCCGCATCCACGCCGCCTCGGAGGGACGGAAGAAGACCGACGGGGAGATCGCACTCCTCGCCACCTTCCAGGCCGGTCCGCACGACCTCCCGATCGGCGACGCGGACCCCATCCCCATGCTGGCCGTCGCCCAGCTATGGGCACGCGACATCCCCGACCTCACGGGACCCGAGGGACACGACCTCCTCCAGGTCTTCTGGTGCCCCTTCGAAGCACACGGCCCCGACCAGAGCGTCGACGTCGTCCTGAAGTGGCGCCGCAGCGACGACATCGGAACCATCCTCGGCGAACAGCCCGAGCCGCTCGTGGTCGGCTCACCCGAGTGCGTGCCCCAGTCCTGCGAACTCCACCCCGAGCAGATCACCGAGCACGAATACCTCGGCCTGCTTCCCGAAGACCTTCAAGAGTCCATCGCAGCGTGGGAGGAAGAGCTCCTCGACGAGGACGAAGAGGAAGCGGAGGCGGACTTTCCCACCGAGTACTCCAGCGATCTATCCCTCGTACCTGGCTGGAAGGTCGGCGGCTTCGCCACCTGGCACCTCACCGACCCCCGCCCGATCGACTGCACCGTCTGCGGCACCCCCATGCCACCGCTCCTGACCGCGCACTACGTCGAATGGGACCCCGCATCGGAGAGCTGGGCCCCACGGGAGGACCTCCGCCCCGACCTGTTCCGGCACGTCATCACCCCCACTGGCGTGTACCTGGGGCGTGGTTATCTGCGGATCCACACCTGCCCTGCAGATCCCTTCCACTCTCACCGGCTCAGCTTCCAGTAACGGGGGCAGGGAGGACAGCTTCGGCGCCCGCGTGGCCTGGAGGGAAGGCCGGTCGGGAACGTTGCCCAATTCACGTCGGAGTACCCTCCGCGCTTGGCACGGGTGCGGGCTCGATGTGCGAGATCGGCAAGATATCGTCATGAAGGTGTCTACCGGGTGGAGCTGACCTGCATCGATGCGGCTGTGACCACCCCTGACCTGGGCGGATAAGTCTTGCAGCGTCTTTCCGGATCGTGCTGCGTTACCCGGTCGATTCTCCCCACGCGCTCCCCAGGACCGTCGACACTCCCCAGATTCTCCCCAGGAAGTGCCGTTGCGGCGGGCCGTGGTGGCACGGGACGTCATTCCATCGGAGGCGCTGCCAAGGGCACGCCGAGTGACTGCCTGCGCGCGGCAGGGCAAAAGCCTGGCCCCGATCGGGTGAGCGCAAGGTGAGTCTGACTCTGCCTGAGTAGGGCTCACTTTCGAATCCTGCCCGTTGAGAGTCGACGTCTTTCCGATGACCCACCACGTCGAGTGCGTCGCGATCCTTGAGCCTGCTGGGAAGGGCCGCTGACCTGGCGTTTCTCCGAGTGTGCGTTACGGGCGTTACGTGCGCTAGGTGCGATATCTTGACGCGTATTCGACGCACGTTTGACGCACGGACGGCATCATTTCTGATGGGGCGTCATGCAGGCTTGATGGCCACCGAGTGGAGCTCGCCGCTGTTTGCTCTCAGGTGCGCTGAGTTGGCCGGGGCGCTGGCTGCTGAGCTGTTGGCCACCCCTGCCCGATCCCTTCTCGGTAGTGACGTTCCGTTACCGTCGCGCCGCCGAATCGCCAAAGCCGCCGGCCGCGGTCTGAGACCTACGCGCCCGCCAGACACCGGTCAACCCCGCGCACACATGGCAGGGTGTGAGGCATGAGGCGTTTCCTGTGGTGACAGTGAGTGTGACCGTGTACCGTCCCCGTTAGCTGTCGTGGTTCGGATCTTCCCTTTGCCCATGCCTCCGGCGTGGGCTTTTTTGCTGTGCTGTGCCGCAGGAACCAGGGCGATCACCTCCGCCTCCGACACCGTGTGGGTGGCGTTCATCGACTGGAAGGCATGAGACATGGCTACGGGAACTGTGAAGTGGTTCAACGCGGAGAAGGGCTTCGGCTTCATCGCCCAGGACGGCGGCGGCCCAGACGTCTTCGCCCACTACTCGGCGATCAACTCGACGGGCTTCCGTGAGCTCCAGGAGGGCCAGATGGTGACGTTCGACGTCACCCAGGGTCAGAAGGGCCCCCAGGCGGAAAACATCACCCTCGCCTGACCTTGACCCACGGGAACCGAGATCGTTGCGGTCCTTGGCCCGGGTCGACGTATGCAGAAGAGGCCCGCACCCCACAGGTGCGGGCCTCCGCCGTACGAGGTGTCGACCAGCTCCCGCCCGGGCGACGCCGCCCACCGCGCAGTCGTCCCGCCCAGGCGGGAGAGCCAGGCTCTGGCCGCCGTCGGCGTACGGCAGGAGAAGGCTGGCGCTCGCCGAGCAGGTCTCCCGGCATCGACCAGGGCCAGGAGGGCGCGCCTACAGCACGAGGCGGCAAGGGGCACCTGGCGTCCGGGACCGCGATCGGCCTGACGACTCTTACCCGGCCGGCTGCAGTGTCCAGTAGTGCGGTTCGATGGGGGCCTGCCTCACCACGATTCGGCCGGTCACGCCGGGATCGTCCACGATCTTTCCATATGAGGGGGAGAAGTCTCCGGGTGTGTGCTCGATGTTGGCCCACACCACGCTGCCGGGCCCGTCGGAGCCGTAGGAGACGGTCCACTCGGTGTACCTGTCACCGCAGCTGGTGACCGACACGCTGTGCTGCGATGTCACCGTCAGGCAAGTGCGCGGGTTCGAGCCTGACGGGGAGACCTCCATCATTCCGTCGGGGCGTCGCAGCACCTGGCAGTTCGCCGAGGTGGACGCGGTCTCCGAGCAGTCGCCCAGCGACACCACGCCGATGCTCGCGTGTGTCTTGGGTCAGACCAGACACTTGCCGTCCGTGAGAGCCGCGAACCGGTATACCCCGTCGACGAGCGGGGCGGCGTAGGCGGGTTGCGCGAGTGCCGCGGTGGCCGCCAGCCCGGCGGCCGTGACGGCGATGACGCGTGAACGCATGACGTGGGACTCCTCGAACAGTCGTGGTCGATCCGATCACACGGCACTGACGCGGTGGAGAGCAGCTGCTGCCGGAGACGGCGGCGGCACTGATCCTGGAACACCGGCCCGTCCGGCAGCGGCCCGCGGCGGCTGCTATCACTCGTCTGGCCGAGCCGTGTCATCCGATGGCGTGGCTCGGGATGCGGCCTCACCGACTGCGACCAGTACACCCGTGAACTCGCTGATCATCCGTGTGAGGTGATAGCGCGCTTCACGAGTTCCCGTTCATGCTCGGGCCAGGACGTCCCTGGCCGCCGATTCCGGCAGGGGAACCGGGGCGCGAAGGAAGTCCTTGGTGCCAGCCGCCGGGGCGTGCGACCACCAGACCTCCTGGACGAGAACGGCGACTACCGCGCCGCCGCCGTCGGCCTGCTGCCCGTCCCCGTCCGCGCCGCGCCCGAGCCTCGCTGCTCTCGCCCGCACCGGCACCCCGGTCGACGGCGACCTCGAGTTCGTCGGGCGCCTCGCCCAGGCCGACCCGGAGGCCACGACCGCTCGGGCTTACCCACCGGAGGGGTGCAACACGGGAATCATGCCGTGACGAGCTCCTGCTCGATGTCTGGAGTCTTGACTTTGGGCTTCTTGTTCGGCAGCGAGAGCCGGAAGACTTTGCGCCACGCGGAGAACACCTGCTTGGGCAGCGGCCCGGTGACGTACTCCAGCTCGTACTTTTCGAACAGCGCGCGCACCTTCACCGCGACCTCGGCGTACCGGTTGCTCGGCAGGTCGGGGAAAAGGTGGTGCTCGATCTGGTGCGACAGGTTGCCGGTCATGAAGTGCAGGGCCCTGCTGCCGCTGATGTTCGCCGAGCCCATCATCTGGCGCAGGTACCACTGGCCGCGCGTCTCGCCCTTGATCGACCGGCGCTCGAAGACCTGTACGCCCTCGGGGAAGTGCCCGCACATGATTACAGAGTGGGACCAGATGTTGCGGACCAGGTTCGCGGTGAACGTGGCGGCGAGCGTGGTGAGGAACGACGGGCCCGACAGCAGCGGGTGGATCACGTAGTCCTTCAGCACCTGCTTGCGGATCTTGCGGCCCACGGCCTTGGCCCGCGCGCGGAACTCCGGATTCTTGCGGCGGCTCTTGTGCAGGTTCTTGCCGAGCTCCAGGTCGTACGCTGCGATGCCGTACTCGAAGAAGCAGGCGTTGATGAAGTTCCACAACGGCTGCCCGAGATGGAACGGGTGCCACCTTTGGTCCTCGTCGACGCGCATGATGCCGTAGCCGAGGTCGTTGTCCTTGCCGATCACGTTCGTGTACGTGTGGTGCAGTTCGTTGTGCGAGTGCTTCCACTGGTCGGCCGGCGAGACGTGATCCCATTCCCAGGTGGTGGAGTGGATCTTCGGGTCCCGCATCCAGTCCCACTGGCCGTGCAGGATGTTGTGGCCGATCTCCATGTTGTCCATGATCTTCGCCACGGACAGCCCGGCGGTGCCGAGCAGCCACGCGGGCGGGAAGAACGAGAACAGCAGCACGCCCCTGCTGACCAGCTCGAGCTTGCGCTGCGCCGAGATGACCTTACGGATGTAGGCGGCGTCCTTCTCACCGCGGCCGGCGATCACCTCATCGCGGATCGCGTCCAGCTCGCGGCCAAGCTCCTCGATCTGCTCCGCAGTCAGGTGGGCGGTGGGGTCGATGGCGGTCAAGGTGCTCCTACCGTTCGATGTCGCAGGGGCCCGCCGCGGCGGACACACAGGTCTGGATGAGGACGCCCGGCTCGGCCTCGGTGATCTCGCCGGTGCGCAGGTCGCGGACGGCGCCCGCCTTGAGCGGTGTGACGCAGCCGAAGCAGATGCCCATGCGACAGCCGGAGGGCATGAGCACGCCGGCCTCCTCGCCGATGTCCAGCAACGGTGTGGCGCCATTCGCGTCGACGGTCTTGCCGCTGGCGCTGAACGTGACCTCGCCACCGTCGCCCGCGACGACTAGACCGGGGCGGAAGCGTTCGGTGTGCAGGCGCTCTGGTACACCGCGCTCGCTCCAGTGCTCTTCGGCGGCGTCGAGCAGGCCCGCGGGCCCGCACGCCCAGGTCTCGCGCTCGGCCCAATCGGGCACGAGTTCGTCGAGCCGGGCGATGTCGAGCCTGCCATCCGTGTCGGTGTGCACCTCGGTAAGCTGCAGCTTCTTGTCCGCGACCAGGTTGTGCAGCTCGTTGCGGAAGATCACGTCTTGCGGCTGTGGTGCGCAGTGGACCATGACGACGTCGTCGAAGTCGATATCGCGCAGCATGCCCATCACGGGCGTGATGCCACTGCCGGCCGTCAGGTAGAGCACCTTGGCGGGCTTGGCCTGCGGCAGTACGAAGTCACCGGTCGGCTGGTCGAGCTGGAGCAGCGTGCCCGGTTTCGCCCTGCGGACCAGGTGGTTGCTGACCTTGCCGTCCGGGATCGCCTTCACGGTGATCGTGACGCGGCCGTCCTGGCGGTTCGTCGGCGAGGTGATGGAGTAGGCACGCCACAGGCGCCTCCCGTCGACGTCGACCCCGATCCGCACGTACTGACCGGCCGTATGGCCGCGCCAGCCCCTTCCCGGCCTGATCACGATAGTCGCGGCGTCAGCCGTCTCGGGGTGCACGGCCTCGATGCGCCCGCGCAGGTCAGCGCCCGCACGCAGCGGGCTGACCAGGTCGAGGTAGTCCGACGGCAGCAGCGGCGTCGTGACCATCTCCAGCAGTTTCCACGCCCCACTGCGGAGGGCTGCACTCGTCATGCCCCCAGCTTGATGCGCCTCAGGGCGTAAGGTCTTGACCGTAGGACGTGAATCTGATCGGCAGAATTGTTCGCAGGGAACAAAAACGTGAGCCATGTAACCCGAAGGGCCAGTGAGCTGGCCCTGGATGAGACGACGGTCACCGTACTTCGGGCCGCGCTGAAGACCACCGCCGACGAGGTCGTCCAGGCGATCATCGACGAGGTCCCTCCCTACGCCAACGCCCTCTCGGGCCACATGGGCGCCACCATCCGCCGCGCCGTCCGAACCGCCCTCGGGCACTACCTGGACCTCGCGAGCGGGAACACCACGGGCGGCCACGGCGGTGACGCGGCCTACGAGCTGGGCCGCGGCGAGGTCCGCGACGGCCGTTCGATGGACGCCCTGCTCAGCGCCTACCGCGTCGGCGCCCGCGTGGCCTGGCGATGCCTGGCAGCCGGTGCCGTACCCGCAGGTCTGCCCGCCGCCGAGGTCGCCAAGTTCGCCGAACTGACCTTCGCCTACATCGACGAGCTCTCCGCCGCGAGCGCCGCGGGCCACGCCGACGAACTGGCTGCCCGGGGCAGGGTCCACGAGCGCCACCTGGAACACCTGGCCCGCGACCTCCTTGCCGACGCGAGCCCGGACGTGCTGCTGGCCTCTGCTCAACGGGCCGGGTGGCAGCCTCCGGTTTCGCTGACCGCGGTCCTGCTGCCCGCCGCCCAGGCCCGGCCTGCCTACCGCGCGCTCGACCCGAGCACCCTCGTTCTCGACGATCTGCCGGACGGCACCGGTGTGCTGCTCGTCCCCGATGCCGACCGACCACATCTCCTGCGGCAGCTCACCGACCGTACCGCAGTGATCGGCCCGGCTCGGCCATGGACTCGAGCGTCCGCCTCCTACGCACGAGCCGCACGCGCGCGCTCCCTCGACCCCGATATCCGCGACACCGAGGACCACCTGCCCGAGCTGGTACTGAACGCCGACACGGACGCTTTCGCAGACCTGCGCGCCCGAGCCCTCGCACCCCTGCGGCCCCTGCCTGCCGCGACCGCACGGCGACTGGAGGACACGTTGCGGGAGTGGCTGCTGCACCAGGGCAGGCGGGACGAGGTGGCGGCGGCGCTGTTCGTCCACCCCCAGACGGTCCGCTACCGGATGCAGCAGCTGCGGGGGCTGTTTCCGGATCTCGCATCGCCACACCGGGTCCTTGAACTGACGATGGCGGTCGGTCTTCGGATCAGCTGACACTTCGGCGTCCACCCGATCACGCTGTCGAAGTGGCTGCGCCGCGCCGATACCGATGAGGGCGCCAGGCCCGCAACGGCATCGGGTGAGTCGGCCGAGCTGCGCGAGGCCCGCAAGCGCATCCGGCTGCTGGAGCAGGAGAACGAGGTTCTGCGGAGGGCTGCGGCGTATCTGTCGCAGGCGAACCTGCCGGCAAAATGATGTACCTGCTCGTCCGCGAGCTGGCCGCCACCGCTGCCCCTCACCGGGTGCCGGTGGCGGTGACGTGCCGGGTGCCCGGGCTGGCCCGCCAGCCCTACTACCGGTGGCTGGACCGGCCGGTCACGGACGCCGAACTGTCCGAGGCATACCGGGCCGACGCCCTGCTCGACGCGCACCGCGACGATCCCGAGTTCGGTCACCGCTTCCTTCTCGACGAGGCCCGCGCCGCCGGTGAGGCGATGGCGGAGCGGACGGCCTGGCGGATCTGCCGGGACAACGGCTGGTGGAGCGCCTTCGGTAAACGCAGAGGCCGGAACAGGAACGCCAAAGCCGGACCACCGGTCCACGATGACCGGGTGCGGCGTGACTTCACCGCGGACGGGCCGAACCGGTTATGGCTCACGGACATCACCGAGCACGCCACCGGCGAGGGCAAGCTGTATCTGTGTGCCGTCAAGGACGTGTACTCGGGCCGCATCGTGGGCTACTCCATCAATGCCCGGATGGAGTCCCGCCTCGCCGCGACCGCGCTGGAGTCCGCCGTCGCCCGCCGCGGCCAGGTGGCCGGTTGCCTCGTGCATGCGGACCGCGGCTCGCAGAGCGGATTCAACCAGTGGATGCAACACCACCTCATTTCATCGATAGTAGATGGTCGTTGAGGGCTTCGGCGGGTGTCTTCCAGCCGAGGCTCTTCCGGGGCCGACTGTCGAGCGTGGCAGCGACCGCCTCGACATCCTCAGCCGCCCATCGAGAAAGGTCGGTTCCCTTCGGGAAGTACTGGCGCAGCAGGCCGTTCGTGTTCTCGTTGGTGCCGCGTTGCCAGGGGCTGTGCGGGTTGGCGAAGTAGACCGGGATGCCGGTCTTGATCGTGAACTGGGCGTGTGCCGACAGCTCCTTGCCGCGGATTAGGTCAGCGATCTCCACAGTTGCTCGGGCAGGGTGCCGACCGTCGCCGTCAGCGCGTTCTTCATCGTCACCGCCCCGTAGCCGGTCAGCGGCGGTCCGTTCTTGGTCCGGGCAACCGTGCCGTAGCCGTCCTCGCGGGGCAGGTGGACGAGCACCGTGAAGCGGGTGGTGCGCTCGACCAGCGTGCCGATCGCTGATCGCTCCAGTCCGATCAGAAGATCGCCCTCCCAGTGCCCCGGGACGGCCCGGTCGTCGGCCTCGGCCGGCCGTTGACTGATCAACACCTCGGGTGTGACGTGGGCCCACGCCTTGCGTTTGGACCGGGCTCGGGGCACCCGAAGGCCCCTGCCGGTGCGCAGCTAGGCGACGAGCTCGCGCTTGAGCGCTCCACGGCCCTCGATGAACAGGGCTTGGTAGATCGCCTGATGGCTGATCCGCATGGACTCATCATCGGGGAAGTCGACCTTCAGCCGGTTCGCGATCTGCTCCGGACTCCACGTCATGACCCACCGCCGAAACGCCGGCGCACCCGGTGACTTCATCGGCGACCGCCCGGTCAACGCCGCCATCCACCCTGCTGGCCTGCCCATCAATACCTCCGAGGACAAGGTGTTGCAACAACCGGTTGAATCCGCCTGCTGACCGTTGCCGAGCGCGTGCCACATCCGGGCTGTGTCGGTCCACGCCCGCGCTCGGCAGTCGGAATGAGGTCCATGTTCAGAATGTGTGCGATCTTCACCCCTTTGTCGGGGGTGCCGGGCGCGTTATGGACGCTGATGCGGTAGGCGTCGACCTGTGCGCGTGTGGCCTCCACGGTGAACAGCCCGCCCGGCGCCTCGGGGCAGCGCTCGACCTCCTCCTCGGCCACGCCCAGTAGGGCGAGCGCTGTGGTGCAGTCGCGTCCCGTCTGTGTCCCAAGGCCGTGAGCGGACATCCATCGGCCTCCCGGCGAGCGCAGAGGTGGGAAAGCAGAGGAGTGAAGCCTTCATCTGGTGGGTTGTTTGCTTCGACGGTGCCGTACTACGCGAGGTTCCGGCCCGCGTACGATCCCCGTCTGCTCGCCTTCCTCCGTCGGCGGTTCTTTCTGGACGGATCCCAGCGGGTGCTGGATCTGGGGGGCGGGCAGCGGAGCTCTCACGCTGCCGCTGGCTCCCCTTGTGCGGGAGGTGATCGCTGTCGATCCGGAGCCTGCCATGATCGCCGAGGGCCGCCTGCTCGCCGCCCAGGCCGGGGCGGACGTGCCCGGCCTGGAGGTGGCCGCCCACCACCACATCGCCTCCGCCGACGAGGTCGCAGGCGACTTCTACGACCTCTTCCCACTGCCCGCCAACACCTGGGGCCTGTTCCTGGGCGATGCGTGCGGCAAGGGGGCGGCGGCCGCCGCCTTCACCTCCCTTGCCCGCTACGCCCTGCGTGCCGCGGCTGTGTACGACCCCGGCCCGGTCGCCGTCCTCGGCAGCCTGAACGTGGTTCTGTACCAGGACTCCGACGATGCCGACCCCGCTTCTGCACGGTCGTCTTCGGTCTCCTGACCCCCGGCCCGGCCCGGGGCGACGTCGATGTCACCCTGGCCGGCGGCGGGCACCCGCCGGCGCTGCTGCTGGGCGCGGACGGCTCGACCGACTTCCTACCTACCCCCGGCGGGCAGCTCATCGGGGTCGTCCCCGACGCCGACATCGCCACCACCACGGTCCAGCTGACCCCCGGGGACACCCTGCTCCTGCACACCGACGGGCTGACCGAAGCCCACACTGCCGCGAAAAGCCGCTACAGCGGCGACGACGCCCTGCTCGACTTCGGCCGCGCTCTCGCCCCGACCACCGCGTCCGGCGTCATCAGCGCGGTTCGCGGCCTCGTCGCCACCTTCGGTTCCGGTGTCGACGACGACACCGCCGTCCTCGCGATCCATCTGCCCCGCACCGCCGGCGAAGGCGTCCGGGGAGCGGGCCGCCTGGGCAACGCCGAGCCGCACCCCACCGGCCCGTACCGACCCCGGCCCGTGCACCACCCGCTCCGTCTCGGTGCCGACCGGGTTCCCGCCGCGCAAACGGAAGGGGACTCCGTTACTCCGTGAGGCGCGGGCGCCCCGCCCGCGGTGGACGCCGCGGGCGGGTACGGATCCCCGCGCGGCGGCGGCCAGGGGCATCCGGCCAGGCACGATCACCCGCGGGAGCAGCGGCCAGTGCCCGCCGGGACGTGCCGGCGGGCGACCGCAGCGCGGCCCGCCGCTCACGCGCTCGCGCCCGTTCCGGAATTTCCGGCCGGGCGATGCGGCACGGCAGCACCAGGCACCTGTCACCGGGCATTTGCGGGGCCTTTCTTGATCGAAAATCCTATTCCAGGGACGGTATTGTGCCACGAGAATCCCTTCGCTACGATCGCAACCCTCACCGACCGTAAGTCCGCTCATTACAGGGGGCGATGTGGGTGCGTCAGCGTCAGAATTACTGCCCGAGCGGGATTCTTGATGGGCGAGGTCGAGGGGAAATCCGCGTCTTCCGGCCCTGAATTAGCAGAAGACGAGCGATTGTCGAAAGACTCGCCTTCTTCTCCTTTCCGAAGACGGGATTTCTCGCTCTTCTGGGCGGCGGGCGCCATCGACGGTCTCGGGACCTGTTCGTCGTCGCTCTTCCTTCCGCTGATCCTCCTGGGCGCCGGATACTCGTCCGGGCTCGCCGGCCTCGTCGCCTCGGTGGCCCTGGTCAGCGGGCTCGTCGTCTCGCCGATCGCGGGCGTGTTCGCCGACCGGTTGCCGCGCAAGCCGATGATGTACACGGCGGCCCTGGTCGCCGCGGGCGCCACGGGCACGGTGTTCGTGACGGTGGCACTCGGCCATGTCGTCCTCGTCCACATCCTCGTCGCGGCCGTCGTCGAGCAGGCGGCGAGCGCCACCTACGGGGCGGCCGCCTCCGGGACGATCCGGCGGCTCGTGCCTCCCGAGGAGTACCCCCGGGCGATTGGGTACCTCCAGGCGCGGGAGCAGGCGGTGCAGATCGTCGGGCCGACGCTGGGCGGTGTGCTCTACCAGATGGCGCGGTGGGTGCCGCTGCTCGCGGACGCGGTGTCGTTCCTGCTGGTGGCCGTGCTGAGCCGGGCGATCCGCGCGGACCTGACGCCCGAACGGGAGGGGCCCGCGGCGTCCTTCACCCGTGAGCTCGCCGAGGGCCTGCGCTTCGTGTGGGCGGAGCCGTTCCTGCGCTTCGTGGTCGTGTGGACGGCCGGGATCAACGCCCTGCTGGGAGCGCTGTACTTCCACGCGGTCTTCGCCTCGCACGCCGAGGGCGCGAGCCCTTCCTCGATCGGTCTCATCCTCACCCTCGCGGGCGTCGGCGGGCTGCTGGGCGCGCTCGCCGCGCCGTGGCTGGTGCGGCGGGTGCCGGCCCCCCGGATCGTCACGGGCGCCTCGTGGGCCATGGTGCCGACGGCGGCCGGGCTCGGCTTCGCCTCCCAGACCTGGGCCTACGGGCTGCTGCTGAGCGGGGTGTCGCTGATCGTGCCGTCGGTGGCGGTCGTGCTCCAGACCCGGGCGGTGCTGGTGACCCCCGACCGTCTGCTGGCCCGGATGGGCACGGTGCTGGGCACCGCAGGACAGGGCGTCGCCGTGCTCGCCCCGGTGCTGGCCGGGGTGCTGGTGGCTGCGTACGGGGACCGCTCGGTGGCGCTGGGCTGCGCCGGCGCGTTCGCCGGGCTGGCCCTGTACGCGACGGCCAGGTCCGCACTCGTCGTCCGGGAGGCGCCGTGACACCGCCCGCGCCGAGAACAGCGACCCGCACCTACGGCGTCTACCGCCCGGTGCTGCCGGTGACCAGCCCCCGCAACCCGGACCGGATGGTGTACACGGGGGACGCCGACGGCCGGTGCGAGATCTTCACCTGGGACCGGTCCAGCGGCAGCGGACGGCAGTTGACGGACCGTCCGCACGGCACGCTGCTGTGCGACATCGACGGCGACGAGGCCGTGTGGTGGTTCGACGAGGACCGCGGCGGCAGCGGCGCCTGGCGCACCCAGGACTTCGACGGCGGCCCGGACCGTACGGCGCTGGCCGGGGTGCCGGCCGGGCGGCCCGCCGGGCTGGCGCTGACGGAACGCGGCACGGTGGCCGTCGGGATCCGCGGCGCCGAGGGATTCAGCGTGCACCTGGGGCGGCGCGGCGGCAGGGGCACCCCCGTCCTGCGCACGACGGACTCCGCCACCCTGTGCGATCTGGCGCCGGACGGCGGACTGCTGGCGGTGTCCGGGCCCGCGCACTCCGCCCGAGCCGTGACGCTGCTGACCCCGGACGGTGCCACCGCCGCGGTGCTCTCCGGCACCGCGGAACGCACCTGGGCGCTCGGTTTCGCTCCCGCTGCCGCGTCGGCCTCCGGCCTCGGCGGTACGTCCGGCTGCACGCTGCTGCTGGTCATGCGCGAACGGGCCGGCCGCTACCACCTGGGGGTCTGGACCCCGGGCGGCGGACTGGAACTGCTGCCCTGGTGCTCCTTCGACACCGAGACGACCGCCCGCTGGTACCCCGGCCCGGGGAGTGCGCGGGTCCTGCTGCGACAGGACCGGCACGGCCGCAGCAGGCTGTTCACCGCCGACTTGGACCGCGGTGAGCTGACCCGGGTGCCCACCCCCGAGGGCAGCATCCTGGCCGCGGCGCCCGCCGCCGGCGGCGACGTGCACCTCATCTGGACCGACGCGGTGAACGTGCCCCGCGCGATGTCCCTGTCGGGTGCGTCGCTGCCGGGGCAGAGCGAGTGGCGCCTCCCCCGGTTCGGCCACCGCCGGGACCTGTGGACCCCGGGGCCCGACGGGCCCGTGCACACCTTCGTCACCATGCCCTCGGACCGCCCCGCGCCGCACCCGCTGGTGCTGCTCGTGCACGGCGGCCCGGCCGACCACGACCGCGACGCCTACGACCCGATGGTGCAGGCCCTCGTCGGCTCGGGGTACGCCGTGGCCCGCGTCAACTACCGGGGCTCGACCGGCTACGGGCCACGCTGGCGCTCCGCCTGGTCCGAGGGCGTCGGCCACACGCAGGTCGCCGACCTGGTGCGGGCCCGCGCCGACCTGCTGGACCGGGGCATCGGCCGAGCCGGCGCCGTGGGCCTGTGCGGCACCTCGTGGGGCGGCTATCTGACGCTGCTGGCCATGGGAACCCGCCCCGACCTGTGGGACGTTGGGGTGGCCGTCAAGCCGCTCGCCGACTGCGCCACCGCCTTCCGCCACTCCACGCCCGCCCTCCAGGCGCTGGACACCTCGCTGTTCGGTGGCACTCCGGACGAGGTGCCCGACGCCTACGCGCACGCCTCCCCGTCCTCGTACGCCGCCGCGATCCGCTCCCCGCTGCTGGTCGTCGCCGCGCGGCGGGACGCCAAGTGCCCGCCGGAGCAGATCGAGGCGTACCTGGCCGTGCTGCGCGCGGGCGGTGTCCCCCACGAGGTGATGTGGCTGGACTCGGGCCACGACGGCTACGACGGAGCCGAGCACCTGGCCGTCATACGGCGGTCCCTCCAGTTTCTCGGCGGCGGGCTGCCTTCCGCGCCCGATCAGGCCGAGCCGCCCCCACCCCCGGAGAGGAGGTGAACATCATGCAGAAGGACATCATCCACGGAGACCCGCTCGACGGCGACGAGGAGAGCCGCAAGCCCGGCGTCGGCGTCGTCGTCTACCTCCGCTCCGCGGAGGAGATGGAGGACGAGGACAAGTAGCGGCCAGGGACTTTCGTCCGGATCAGGGCACGCGAGCCCGCCAGGATCCGCACGCGAGGCCCCAGGGGCCGGTCCGCATCCGCGCGGCCGGCCCCCATCCGGACGGAATCCCGGCCGGACTCCCGGCCGGCATCCGGTCACGGAGGTGGGGGGGGGGGCCCGCCCCCCCCCCCCCCCCCCCCCCCCCCCCCCCCCCCCCCCCCCCCGGGGCGCGGCGGGGCACAAGAGAAAGGCGGCCCCGGGCGGCGGGGGCGGGGGCACAGG
>NZ_JBHYMK010000076.1:0-4206 GCF_042743065.1 Streptomyces sp. NPDC058872 | reverse complement strand
GGGGCGGGCCCGCTCCCGCGGGGCCGCCCCCAACCCGGCGGCAACCCGGCCGGGACGCCGGCCCGGAAGCGGGCCGGGGCGGGGGGGGGGCCCCCGGCCGGCCCCCCCCCGACTTCCCGGCCGATGCCCGACCGACACGTCATTCCGTGCACTGATCACATGAGAAGAGGCGAGCCGTGCGCGTACTCCTGGTGAACATGCCCTGGGCCCCGATCGATCTCCCGTCGCTGGCTCTCGGAATTCTCAAGCGCAGTGTCGACGAGCGCGTGCCGAACGCCACGGCGGACGTTCTGCACGCGAATATTGAATACGTGGACTGGATCACCAAGAACACGGAATTCACTTTGGAGGACTACTCCTACTACGCGCTCGGCTCCTATTTCCTGGGATGCGGCGACTGGGTCTTCTCCTCCGCGCTCTACGACGATCCCGAATGGCGTGTACCCGAGTTCACCGAGGCGATGGCCAACCGGGTGCGCGGGGCCCGCATGGAGATGACGCAGGCACTGCACGTCACCGCGCCCGACTTCGTCCGGCACATCGCGGAACGCATCGTGGAACTCGCCCCGGACGTCGTCGGGTTCACCTCGACGTTCCAGCAGAACACCGCGGCCCTGGCGGCCGCCAAGTACGTCAAGCGGCTCGCCCCGCACATCGTGACGGCCATGGGCGGCGCCAACTGCGACGGCAAGCAGGGCGAGGCCGTCCACCGCAACTTCCCCTTCGTCGACCATGTGCTGCGCGGCGAGGGCGAGGTGTCGTTCCCCGCGCTGGTCAGAGCCCTGGACGCCGGTGAGCCGCTGTCGGAGATCCCCGGGCTGTGCTGGCGCGACACGGACGGCACCTCCGTGGTGAACGCCATGAACACCAAGCCGCTGCCGCCCGCCGCCATCCTGCCGCCGGACTACGCCGGGTACTTCGAGCGGCTCGCCTCCTCCCACGCCCGGAACTGGGTCGAGCCGAAGCTGGTCGTCGAGGGCGCGCGGGGCTGCTGGTGGGGCGAGAAGCACCACTGCACCTTCTGCGGGCTGAACGGCTCGTTCATGGAGTTCCGCAGCAAGAGCCCCGACGTGTTCTACGACGAGATCATGGAACTGGCGCGCAGGCACCGGGTCCTGGACATGTACGTCGTGGACAACATCCTGGACATGGGGTACGTGAAGTCGGTGCTGCCCCGCATCATCGACAGCGGGTACGACCTGCGGATGCACATCGAGATCAAGTCCAACATGCGGCGGGGACAGCTCCAGACCCTGGCGGACGCGGGGCTGATCTTCGTCCAGCCGGGCATCGAGAGTCTCAACAGCCGGGTGCTGACCCTGATGGACAAGGGTGTGACCGGCGGCCAGAACGTGCGGATGCTCCGCGACGCGGCCACCGTCGGCCTCTCGGTCGCCTGGAACTACCTGCACGGCTTCCCGGGCGAGGACACCGAGGACTACGACGACGTGGTGGACCAGCTCGCCGCGCTGGAGCACCTGAACCCGCCCGTGGGCCCCTCCTCTCGGATCGCGATCGAACGGTTCAGCCCGTACTTCAACGACCCCGGCCTCGGCTTCTCCGAGCTGCGCCCCGCCGAGCCGTACCGGCTCACCTACGACCTCCCCGACGCCGAGATGTTCGACCTGGCGTACGTCTTCGACGTACCGCCCCGGGGAATCGGCGAGGACGTCGTCGCCCGGCTCGACGAGGGCATCGGGCACTGGAAGCGGAACTACGCCGGCAGCCGCCTCACCCACTGCGACCTGGAGGACCGTATCGTCCTGGTCAGCAGGCGACGGGCCTTCGACTGGACGCGCCTGGAACTGACCGACCCGGGCGAACTGGCCCTGTTCCGGCTGCTCGACCAGCCGCACACGGTGAAGACGGCCGCGCGCAAGCTGGAGGCGGACCACCACTTCAGCGAGACCGCCCTGCTGGGGGTCCTCAAGCGGTGGCGGGAGCTCGGCATCGTGTTCGAGGACAGCGGGCAGTTCGTGCAGATCGCGCCGCCGGCCCTGAACGAGGAGTTCCTGCGGATCGACTTCATGCGGCACACCGCCGCCCGCGAGGCGGAACTCGCCCCGACGACCGTCTGACGACCGCGCGACCGCCCGACCGAGGGACGACGATGACTCCTGTTCTCACCTGCACCGCCCCCTTCACCGTGACCGCCTCACGGGACTACGACCCCGAGGTGGGCACTCTGCCCGCCATGTCCCTGGGCCGCTTCGAGATCGACATGTCCGGCGGCGAGGCCGCCCGGCGGCTGTTCGCCGCCGGGGCCCGGCACGTCACCCTGCCCCGCCCCGTGGACCTGACGGACACCGCCGACGGGGCCTGGACGGTCAGGGCGCTGAGCTTCGTGGGCGACCTCTCCAGCCTGGCCGTCTCGGTCGACTGGCAGATCCACACCGGTTCCGACCCGGACGCCTGGCGCCACTTCGGGCACCTCCACCCCCCGACCGCCGTCCTCGGCACCGCGGACCCGGTGGCGACGGCGCTCGCCTGGCGCACCACGTACTACATCTGCAAGTGCGTCTTCCGGTACGGCCCCGGGTTCATCCAGGTCCGTGACCGGCGCTACGGCGAGCTGCGCCGCTTCACCATCGACGAACCGGAGTACCACGAGGCCGTCGCGGCCCTCACCGACGGCGCGACCGTCGACGCGATCGGGCGCCCTATCCTGGACGACCTCATGGCGGAGACCCTCGTCCTGCGCTTCGGCGACCACCTGTGGTGGGCGCCGTACCGGGTGCGCCGCTGGTCGGAGGCACCGCTCGTGATCTGAGCCGGTGATCGCCGAGGCCCCGCGGAGAGTCGTCCCGCGGGGCCTCGGGCATCGACATGGGATGTCCGCTCCACCCTCGAACTCATCGCCCCGGGCATTCAGCACCGCATGGAGACGACCAAGGACGGCTCCCGCACTGCCTACATGCTGCACGCCGGCGGCTCCTGGGCCCGCGCCACAGCACCAGGCGCACGCGAGCTGCCCGTCGTCTACCAGGGCGGCCCCCGCCGCCTGTGGGACGAGCTGGACCGCATCCGGACCTGGCTCGTCATTGACGGCGACCTGCCCATCTCGGGAGCGGCCGTACGCATAGATCCGGATGGCACCTGCACCTTCGAACGCAGCAGCTGGACGGCCACCATCCATGCGATGTAACTGATCCCTTCAGAATGAGTTCGGCTCAGGAGCTTGGCAGTTGGACTGGTCTGATGGCCTGTGGGACCGTGTCGCCCCGTTGCTCCCGTCTCGCCTGCTGCTGCACCTGACCGAGTGGCCCTGCTACCGGCACGGGCCCGCGTCGAGCACGTCCTCGCCAGGATGAAGACCTGGAAGATCCTGCGCGACTGCCGCCTCAAGGGCGAAGGCGTTCACCACGCCATGCCCGGCATCGCCCGCATGCACAGCCTCACCCTTGCCGGATAGGCCGACGGGCGGTACGGCGGCCCGCCATGCCTGGGGCGAGTCAAAGATCATTTACGGGCCAGCCCTTGACCGTCTCATCGAGCAGTCCATGAAGGAGCGGGACCGCGTCAGTGAGGTGTCCCCCGGAGTGTGGACACGGGGGTTCATGCTGCGAATGTGAGTCTACGGCCTCGTTGGTGCTGCTGTTTGAACTCGGTGGGTGAGAGGTGGCCGAGGCTGCTGTGGCGCTTGCGGGTGTTGTAGTAGGTGAGCCACTGGAAGATCTCCAGCCGGGCCTGACGCACCGTCGTCAATGCTCCCCGCAGCGCTTCTCTCTTCAGCCCCTGCCAGAAGCTCTCGGCGAGCGCGTTGTCGTAGCTCGACCCGACATGCCCCATGCTCCTGCGGATGCCGAAACGGTCGCTGAGCTGGGTGAACGCCGCCGAGGTGTAGGGGGATCCCCTGTCCGCATGGAAGATCACTCCCTCGACCTGGCCGCCGCGGGTGGCCACCGCCATCGTGAGCGCGTCGACGACCAGCTCGGTCCGCATGCGGGTGGCCATCGAGTAGTCGAGTACCCGACGCGAGCAGATGTCCAGGACGCAAGCCAGGTAGAGCCATGTGCCGCCGACCTGCACGTAGGTGATGTCGCCGCACCACTTCTCGTCCAGGTTCCCGGCGGTGAAATCGCGTCGGACCAGGTCCGGTGCGGGCGGGGCGAGCCGGTCGGGGACGGTGGTGCGCTTGCGCCTGCGCAGGTGCCGGCCCTCGATCCCCTCGCGGCGCATGAGCCGCTCGACGCGCTTGCGGTTGAC
>NZ_JBHYMK010000075.1:0-31785 GCF_042743065.1 Streptomyces sp. NPDC058872 | reverse complement strand
TCAAGACTGGGATCCTGAGCCTGCAACATCGTGCCCATCGCTCCATCCGCAACGACCACTCGACGAGCGAGCGCCTCACGAAGAGCGGCAACACGGATCCGGCTGTCAGCGGAAGGGGTCGGCAACGAGGCCATGGATGAGCTCCCTGGGATGCGACGGCTGTCGGCTTTGCACCCCCGGTGGAGGGTGCACGGGGTCAGCGTAACCGTGTAGCGGCCGGGGCGGACAAGGCGTCCCACGAGCCGGACGGCATCCTGTGTGCGAGGACTCCCGGTCCTGCCCCTTCTTGGCCGACACTGAGTGGTGTGACGCTAGGTCGGCATCGACCGATAGTGTTCAGCATTGTCGAACAACGTGAGAAGGGTGAGGGGCCGGGCGATGGCGAAGAACATCCAGTCGCTTGAAAGAGCAGCGGCCATGCTGCGACTGCTCGCGGGCGGCGAGCGGCGACTGGGCCTATCCGACATCGCGTCCTCGCTCGGACTGGCCAAGGGGACGGCCCACGGCATCCTGCGCACCCTCCAGGCCGAGGGCTTCGTGGAGCAGGACGCCGCCTCGGGTCGCTACCAGCTGGGCGCGGAGCTGCTGCGGCTCGGCAACAGCTACCTGGACGTGCACGAGCTCCGGGCGCGCGCACTGGTGTGGACGGACGACCTGGCGCGCTCCAGCGGGGAGAGCGTCCACCTGGGGGTGCTGCACCAGCGGGGGGTGCTGATCGTGCACCACGTCTTCCGACCGGACGACAGTCGCCAGGTGCTCGAAGTGGGGGCCATGCAGCCGCTGCACTCCACGGCGCTCGGCAAGGTCCTGTCGGCGTACGACCCGGTGGCGCACAGCGAGGTGGTGGAGGTCGAGCGGAAGGCGTTCACCCCCCGCACGACCACGGAGCTCGACTCCTTCGAGTCACTGCTCGACCTGACGCGGACCCGGGGGTGGGCGGCGGACGTGGAAGAGACCTGGGAGGGCGTCGCCTCCGTGGCGGCCCCGATCCACGACCGACGGCGGATGCCGGTGGGTGCGGTGGCGGTCACCGGCGCCGTGGAGCGGCTCTGCCCGGAGGGGGAGCTGCGCCCGGAGCTGGTGGCGGCCGTGCGCGACTGCGCCCGCGCGGTCTCCCGGGACCTGGGGGCGGGACGCTTCTGACCCCTGCCCCACGGGCCCAAACCCGCTGGTAACGATCGCGTTATCGGCGGGTTTTTCGTTCCCCAGACCCTTGACGCGCTGTTAACCCGGGGGCAAAACTTCCGTTCACCGGTCGGCATTGTCGAACACTAAACGGCAATACACGCTAGAGTGTGGCAGTGCCAAGGGCCGGCAACGCCCTCACACGAGGGCGCGGACCACCGGAGGGACCCGGGGTTCGCCTTCCCCTGGACGAAGGACAAAGGAGTCGCGGGTGTCCAGCTCCGACATCTTCCTCGGCGAGACCATCGGTACCGCCGTTCTCATTCTGCTCGGCGGCGGTGTGTGCGCCGCCGTCACGCTCAAGAGCTCCAAGGCCCGCAACGCGGGCTGGCTCGCGATCACCTTCGGGTGGGGCTTCGCCGTCATGACGGCCGTCTACATGACGGCTTCCCTCTCGGGCGCCCATCTGAACCCCGCCGTCACGGTCGGCATCGCGGTCAAGGACGGGGACTGGAGCAACGTCCCCGTCTACATCGCCGGCCAGATGCTCGGCGCAATGATCGGCGCGGCGCTGGTCTGGTTGGCCTACTACGGCCAGTTCCAGGCCCACCTCACGGACCCGGAGACCGTCGGCGAGAAGCCGATCGAGGGCCCCGGCCCGGTGCTCGGCATCTTCTCCACCGGTCCCGAGATCCGCAACACCTGGCAGAACCTGACCACCGAGATCATCGGCACCGTCGTGCTGGTCCTCGCCGTGCTCACCCAGGGCCTGAACGACAGCGGCAAGGGCCTCGGCGTCATCGGCGCCCTCATCACCGCCTTCGTCGTGGTCTCCATCGGTCTCTCGCTCGGCGGTCCGACCGGTTACGCCATCAACCCGGCCCGTGACCTCGGTCCGCGCATCGTGCACGCCCTGCTCCCGCTGCCGAACAAGGGCGGCTCCGACTGGAGCTACGCCTGGATTCCGGTCGCCGGTCCGCTGATCGGTGGCGCCCTCGCCGCGGGTATCTACAACATCGCGTTCGCCTGAGACGTCCTTCTTCCAGACTTCCCTTGGAGCACACCGTGACCGACGCACACACCTCCGGCCCCTTCATCGCGGCCATCGACCAGGGCACCACCTCCTCGCGCTGCATCGTCTTCGACAAGGACGGCCGGATCGTCTCCGTCGACCAGAAGGAGCACGAGCAGATCTTCCCGAAGCCTGGCTGGGTCGAGCACGACGCCGCCGAGATCTGGACCAACGTCCAGGAGGTGGTCGCCGGCGCCCTGGAGAAGGCGGAGATCACCGCCGCCGACGTCAAGGCCATCGGCATCACCAACCAGCGCGAGACGACGCTGATGTGGGACAAGAACACCGGCGAGCCCGTCCACAACGCCCTCGTCTGGCAGGACACCCGCACCGACGCCCTCTGCCGTGAGCTCGGCCGCAACGTCGGCCAGGACCGCTTCCGCCGCGAGACCGGTCTGCCGCTCGCGAGCTACTTCTCCGGTCCGAAGGTCCGCTGGCTGCTCGACAACGTCGAGGGCCTGCGCGAGCGGGCCGAGCGCGGCGACATCCTCTTCGGCACCATGGACTCCTGGGTCATCTGGAACCTGACCGGCGGCGTGACCGGCGGCGTGCACGTCACCGACGTCACCAATGCGTCCCGCACCCTGCTGATGAACCTCCACGACATGGCGTGGGACGAGCGCATCCTCGCGTCGATGGAGATCCCGGCAGCCGTCCTGCCCGAGATCCGCTCCTCCGCCGAGGTGTACGGCACGGTCAAGGGCGGCGTCCTCGACGGCGTCCCGGTCGCCTCCGCGCTCGGCGACCAGCAGGCCGCCCTGTTCGGCCAGACCTGCTTCGCCGAGGGCGAGGCCAAGTCCACGTACGGCACCGGCACCTTCATGCTGATGAACACCGGTGACAAGATCATCAACTCCTACAGCGGCCTGCTGACCACGGTCGGCTACCAGATCGGCGACGCCAAGCCGGTCTACGCCCTGGAGGGGTCGATCGCCGTCACCGGCTCGCTGGTGCAGTGGATGCGCGACCAGATGGGCCTGATCAAGTCCGCCGCCGAGATCGAGACCCTCGCCTCCTCCGTCGAGGACAACGGCGGCGCCTACTTCGTGCCGGCCTTCTCCGGCCTGTTCGCCCCCTACTGGCGCTCCGACGCCCGCGGTGTCATCGCCGGCCTCACCCGGTACGTCACCAAGGCCCACATCGCCCGTGCCGTCCTGGAGGCGACCGCCTGGCAGACCCGCGAGATCACCGACGCGATGACGAAGGACTCCGGCGTCGAACTGACCGCGCTCAAGGTCGACGGCGGCATGACCTCCAACAACCTGCTGATGCAGACCCTCTCGGACTTCCTGGACGCGCCCGTCGTGCGTCCGATGGTCGCCGAGACCACCTGCCTCGGCGCCGCCTACGCCGCCGGCCTGGCCGTCGGCTTCTGGCCGGACACCAACGCCCTGCGCGCCAACTGGCGCCGGGCCGCGGAATGGACCCCTCGCATGGACGCCGACAAGCGTGACAGCGAGTACAAGAGCTGGCTCAAGGCCGTCGAGCGGACCATGGGCTGGATCGAGGACGAGGAGTAAATCGAGATGACCACCCTGCAGAGCGTCCCTGCCCTGGGGACGCACCCGGCTGCCGGTTCCCTGCCGAGCCGTGCCGCGACCCGGGAACAGCTTTCCAAGGCGACGTACGACCTCCTGGTGATCGGCGGCGGCATCCTGGGCATCTCCACCGCCTGGCACGCCGCGCAGTCGGGCCTGCGGGTGGCCCTGGTGGACGCCGGCGACTTCGCCGGCGCCACCTCCTCCGCCTCCTCCAAGCTGCTCCACGGCGGCCTGCGCTACCTGCAGACCGGCGCGGTGAAGCTGGTGGCGGAGAACCACTTCGAGCGGCGTGCGGTCTCCCGTCAGGTGGCACCGCACCTCGCCAACCCCCTGACCTTCTACCTGCCCGTCTACAAGGGCGGCCCGCACGGCGCGGCCAAGCTCGGTGCCGGCGTCTTCGCCTACAGCGCGCTCTCGGCGTTCGGCGACGGCGTCGGGCACCTGCTCTCCCCCGCCAAGGCCGCGCAGGACGTGCCGGAGCTGCGCACCGACAACCTCAAGGCCGTCGCGGTCTACGGCGACGACCAGATGAACGACGCCCGCATGGCGCTGATGACGGTCCGTGCCGCCGTCGACGCCGGCGCCACCGTCCTCAACCACGCCGAGGTCACGGGACTGCGCTTCACCCGGGGCCGGGTCACCGGCGCGGAGCTCAAGGACCGCACCACGGGGGACGAGTTCGGGGTGAACGCCCGCCTCGTGCTCAACGCCACCGGCCCGTGGGTCGACCACCTGCGCACGATGGAGGACCCGAACGCGGCCCCCTCCATCCGCCTCTCCAAGGGCGCGCACCTGGTCCTGAAGCGCACCTCCCCCTGGAAGGCCGCCCTGGCCACCCCGATCGACAAGTACCGCATCACCTTCGCCCTCCCCTGGGAGGACATGCTGCTCCTGGGCACCACCGACGAGGAGTACGAGGGCGACCCCGGCCAGGTCGAGGTGACCGAGCAGGACACCGCCCAGATCCTGGACGAGGCGGCCTTCTCCATCCGCGACCAGCAGCTGTCGCGCGATCTGATCACGTACTCCTTCGCCGGCCTCCGGGTGCTCCCGGGCGGCCCCGGCGACACCTCCAAGGCCAAGCGCGAGACGGTCGTCACCGAGGGCCGCGGGGGCATGCTGTCCGTGGCCGGCGGCAAGTGGACGACCTTCCGTCACATCGGGCGCACGGTGATGAAGAAGCTGGAGTCCCTTCCCGGCCGCCCGCTCGGCGAGGACTACGAGCCGGTCTCCGCGCTGCCGAAGCGGCTGCCGCTGCCCGGCATCGCCAACCCGAACGCGGTCGCCCACCGCCTGCTCGTCGACGGTCCGGCGCCCGGCCCGCGGATGGCCGCCGACACCGCCAAGCACCTGGCCACGCACTACGGCTCCCTCTCCTTCGACATCGCCCGGATGGCGAACGAGGACCCGGAGCTCGCCCGGCGGATCCACCCGGACGCACCGGAGATCTGGGCGCAGGTCGCCTACGCCCGTGACCACGAGTGGGCCGAGACAGCGGACGACGTGCTGCGCCGCCGTACGACCCTGACCATCCGCGGCCTCGCGACGGACGAGATCCGCGCCGAGGTCGAGTCCATGCTGCGCAAGTAACTCCCGTACGGACGGCGACGGTTCGGGGCGGTTTCCCTTCGGGGGACCGCCCCGTCCGCATGGCGCCCGACGGACGGGCACCGGGCGTCGGGGCGCGGGCGCTCCCGGCCGTCCGCGTGCGCCGGGAGCAACGGACGGAAAGCGGCCCGAGGTGCGGGTGCACCGTGTGCGAGGGGGAGTTCCTGGGTAGTCGATCAAGGCCGCACGGGTTTTCGGTGGTGTCCGGAGGCTGCGGGCGGACCACCGGAAAGCCGTAAGGTGGGGCCGTACGACAGGAACTTCGAAAAGGAGGCGCTGGGTGATCGAGCTCGAGGGGGTACCCGAGCTGATCGACCCGGTCATGGTGGCTGCGTTCGAGGGCTGGAACGACGCCGGCGACGCCGCCTCCACCGCGGTCGCCCATCTGGATCGGGAATGGAAGGGCGAGGTGTTCGCGGCACTGGACGCCGAGGACTACTACGACTTCCAGGTGAACCGGCCCACGGTCTTCCTGGACAACGGCGTCCGGAAGATCACCTGGCCGACGACCAGGCTCTCCGTGGTCCGGGTCGGCGGCGAGAAGCCGCGTGACCTGGTGCTCGTGCGCGGGATCGAGCCGTCGATGCGCTGGCGCTCCTTCTGCAACGAACTGCTCGCCTTCGCCCACGAACTGGGCGTGGAGATGGTGGTGATCCTGGGCGCGCTGCTCGGTGACACCCCGCACACCCGACCGGTCCCGGTCAGCGGGGTCACCTCCGATCCGGACCTGGCCCGCACGATGGACCTGGAGGAGACCCGGTACGAAGGGCCGACGGGCATCGTGGGCATCCTCCAGGAGGCGTGCACGCACGCGGGGGTTCCGGCCGTGAGCCTGTGGGCCGCGGTGCCGCACTACGTGTCGCAGCCGCCGAACCCCAAGGCGACGCTGGCGCTCCTCAACCGCCTGGAGGACCTGATCGGACTGCGCATCCCGCTGGGCGAGCTGCCCGAGGACGCGCGGGCCTGGCAGCTGGGCGTGGACCAGTTGGCGGCCGAGGACAGCGAGGTCGCCGAGTACGTGCAGACCTTGGAGGAGGCCCGGGACACGGCGGAGCTGCCGGAGGCCTCGGGCGAGGCCATCGCCCGTGAGTTCGAGCGTTACCTGCGGCGGCGCGAGCCCGGCTCGGGTCCGGGGCCCGGTCCGGGGGTGGCCACGGAGGGCGGCGACTTCCTGCGGGACTCCGGGGGTGGCCGGACCCGTCCGCCGAAACCGGACCAGCCGGGCCCGGAAGCGGTCCCGGGTGCGGAGCCGTCCGGTCCCGCGGAGGAGGACGGCGGGGACGGGAACGGCTCCGAAGAGGAGTAGGCGTGCGGGAGGGGTGGTGCGACCACCCCTCCCGCACGCGTTCGGCCCCGGGAACAGAAGGATCAGGTGCAGCGGAACCGGGCCGCCGCCCAGTCGCCGTGGTCTCCGCTCTTGGACCCGTCGGTGTCCGTGATGCGGAGCCTGACGTGCCGGGCGCCGGTCACGTCGACGTCCACCGGCAGCGTCGCGGAGGCACCGGTGAGCCGGGGCGAGGTCCACAGGACCCGGCCGTCCGCCTCGACGGAGAAGGCCACGTCCCCGTAGCCGTCGATCTCGTCGTCGATGCCGACGTCGGCGGTGAACGCGGTGCACCGGCCGCCGAGGTAGACCTCGACGTCGGAGTCGGCGTGGGCGCCGATGCCCTTCTCGTAGGTCTTCCCGGCCAGGGTGAGGACGTGGCCGTCGGCGGCGCCCGACTCGCCGTTGGAGCGGTCGCGCTCGGGCGGTCCCCAGCCGTTGGTGGCGCGGAGCCACACGAGGTCGCTGGCCCAGGCGTCGCTCGTCGGTGCCGGGGGCATCACACCGACGGCGAACCTCTGGGCGGACGTGCGGTCGACGCCCGCCGCACGGTGGCGGGCGGTGGCCGTGAGGGTGGCCTCGCCGGGCTCCGCGCCCGCCGCCGGGGTGACGGCGACCTCGACCCGGCTGGTGGTGCCGGCCCGGACGCGGGCGAGGGCCGCCGGCGGGGTGACCCGCCAGCCGGCCGGAGCATCCAGCGACACCCGCACGTCGGTGGCGTCCCGGGTGCCGGCGGTGACGTCCACCGCGACGGTGCCGGGGGTGCCGGCGCCGAGCTCCTGACCGCTGGGGACGGCGAGGACGGCGGAGGCACCGGGGACGGCACCGCCGACGGCGCTGGTGTCGGTCAGGCGCAGTGCGAAGCCGCGGTCGGTGGACAGGGCGGCGGTCTTCACGCGGACCACTCCCCCGCGCTCGTCGCGGTCGTACCACCAGCCCCGGTCCGCGGCGTCGAAGGCGGCGCGGGAGGTGAGGGCCGGCAGCTTGGCGCCGTCGAGCCGGACGGCGCGGGGGGCGTCGCCGGTGTGGACGGTGAAGGCGTACGGTCGGGCGGCCGGCTTGCCGGTGTACGTGCCGACGCTCGCGCCGATGCGGATGCTGACGTCGCCCGGGCCGGATTCCGGTGCGCTGACGTCGGCCCGCTGAACGGCGTACCGGCCGGTGCGGTGCTCGCGGGTGACGCCGTCGTCCTCGTACAGCTCGAAGGAGGAGTTCCCCTCCGGGTAGACGTCCCAGGCGATGGGGTCACCGGCGGCGCGGTCCTGGTGGGACCGGATGGACCCCGGCCACAGGGGGACGACCGCCCCGGCCCGGACGAAGAGGGGCAGGGTGTCCAGCGGGGCTCCGTAGCCGTCGACGGTGACGGGGCCCCGGTAGGTGCGCCCGCTCCAGTAGTCGATCCAGGTGCCCTCCGGGAGGTAGATGCCGTCGCGCTCGACGGCGTCCCGGTAGACGGGGGCGACGAGGAAGTCCTCACCGCTGAGGAACTCGTACTTCGCCGCGTCGGTCGCGGCCTTCGGGTCGTCCGGGTACTCCAGGGCGAGGGGCCGGGCGAGGCCGATGCCGGTCTCGGTGGCCCGGTGGGCATGGCTGTAGATGTAGGGCAGCAGGGCCTCGTGGAGCTTGAGGGAGGCGCGGTTGATGCTGGTGTAGGGCTCGCCGTACCGGAAGGGCTGCTTGTCGTTGGCGGCCCAGCCGTCCATGGTCATCGTGACCGGCAGGAAGGTCTTCCACTGGAGGTCGCGGGTGTAGGTCTTGGCGCTGCCTCCGAAGATGCCGTCCACGTCACCGGTGGTGTAGGCGAGTCCGGACATGGAGGCGCCCGCGTAGGTGGGTATCTGCCAGCGGATGTACTCCCAGCTTCCGGACTGGTCGCCGGACCACTGGACGCCGCAGCGCTGTGCTCCCGACCAGCTCTCGGGAGCCCAGGTGAAGCCGCGGGCGTCGCTGTTGGCCTCGATGCCGGCGTGGGCGTCCTTGCAGCCGTCGAGGGCGAACTTGTAGCCCTCGCCGACCCAGGCGACGTCGAGTTTGGCGACCCGCTGGCCGGCCCTGACCTGCTCGCCGAGGCGGGCGATGCCGTCCTCGGTCCACAGTCCGAGCTTCATGTTCCGCTCGCCGAGGCCCGCAGAGGTCTCCGCGAGGTCCTCGTAGCCGCAGCCGTAGCCGTCGTTGACGAGCATCCAGCCGTTGGGCATGTCGTGGGCGACGTAGCCGTCGGCGACCTCAAGGGCGTCGAGGGTGCGGCGCTCGCCGCGGTTGGCGTTGTGGAGGTAGCAATCGGCGTCGCCGATCTCCAGGCCGTACACGGGGGGCATGAAGGGCTTGCCGGTGAGCCGGGTGTACTGGCCGATGACGTCCTTGAGGGCGTCGCGTCCGCTGCTGGTGAAGTAGTAGGCGTCGAAGCGTCGTTCCTCGGCGCTGGTGGTGACGGGCTCGGTGAAGGCGTAGGTGTTGGGGGCGTAGGTGTTGCGGTAGACGCCGTAGCCGGCGGAGGAGAGGTAGAAGGGGACGGAGTTGGGGTGGCCGCCGTCGTTCCAGTCGTAGTCGACGCCGACCTCGACGGTCTTGCCGCGGTGGGAGGTGTTGCCGCGGCCGTTCTGCATGCCGGCGCCGTAGAACTGCTCGTCGGCGGCGCGGGCGAGGGTCTGGACGGTGCGGTCCCGGTTCCAGCTGAGGCCCCGGGTCTCGTTCCAGAGCGGGGTGCCGTCGGCGCGCAGGGCCGCGAAGCGCAGCGGTGACTTGGTGACGCGGAGGGTCACTTCGGCGGTGCCGAGTTCGTAACGGTCGCCGAGGTCGCGCCAGTGGGTGGTCGGCGGCGGCCCCTGGGGCAGCGTGATGTCGGTGCCGGTGGGGTCGGTGAACGTGCCGTCGGGGGCGAGTTCGATGCGGAAGGCATCGGCGGTGACGAAGGAGACGCGGGCCTCGGTACGGCCGGCGGTCAGCCGGTAGACGGCCCCGTCGGCGGCGAAGCCGGTGACTTCTCCGACCGTGGTGTCCGGGTTGTCGACGGGCTCTGCCGTGGCACTGCCACCGGGTCCCGCGAAGGCGGCGAGCAACCCGAGCAGTGCACCGGCAACTGCAGCTCTCATGCGCATTGATGATTGCATGAGGCTTCTTTAGCGCAGTTTCGAGCATTGCGACAGGACAAAAAGGAACCGCCCCCGGACTTCGTCTTGAAGTCCAAGGGCGGTTGCGCAGAAGGAAGTTGTTCCCGACCGCTCGCTACAGGGCAACGCCGAGGAGCGCGTCGGCGGCCCGCGAAACGAGACCGGGCGCGGACTCGTCCGCACCTCCCCCGGCCGCTTGGAGCGCGACCCAGCGGTCGACGGCGGCCAGTGCGGCGGGGGCGTCCAGGTCGTCGGCGAGTGCCTCGCGGAGTTCCTCGACGAGCCCGTCGGCGGGCGGTCCGTCGGGGCGCGAGACGGCCGCGCGCCAGCGCCCCAGCCGCTCCACCGCGTCCTGGAGGACCTGGTCGGTCCACTCCCAGTCGGCTCGGTAGTGGTGGGAGAGCAGCGCGAGCCGGATGGCGGCCGGGTCGACGCCTTCGCGGCGCAGCGCGGAGACGAAGACCAGGTTGCCCTTGGACTTCGACATCTTCTCGCCGTTGAGCGCGACCATGCCGGCGTGGACGTACGCCTTGGCCATCGGGTACTCGCCCGTGAGGGTCTGGGCGTGGGAGGCGCCCATCTCGTGGTGCGGGAAGATCAGGTCCGAGCCGCCGCCCTGGACGTCGAAGCCCATGCCCAGGTGGTCGAGGGCGATGGCGACGCACTCGATGTGCCAGCCGGGTCGGCCGGGGCCGAGGCTGGCGCCGTCCCAGCTCGGCTCGCCCTCGCGCGCGGCCGTCCAGAGCATCGGGTCGAGCGGGTTCTTCTTGCCGGGACGGTCCGGGTCGCCGCCCCGCTCCGCGGAGAGGTGGCGCATCAGTGCGGTGTCGTAGTTCGAGACCCGTCCGAAGTGCGGGTCCGCCTCGACGGAGAAGTAGACGTCGCCGTCGAGCTCGTAGGCGGCTCCGGAATCCCGGAGGCGCTCGACGAGGGGGACGATGCCGGGTATGGCCTCGACCGCACCGATGTAGTGCTGCGGGGGAAGCATCCGCAGGGCGGTCATGTCCTCGCGGAAGAGGGCGGTCTCGCGCTCGGCGAGGCCGACCCAGTCGATGCCGTCACGGATCGCGCGCTCCAGGAGCGGGTCGTCGACGTCCGTCACGTTCTGGACGTAGTGGACCTGCCGCTTGGTGTCGAGCCACACGCGCTGCACGAGGTCGAACGCGTTGTAGGTCGCCGCGTGACCCATGTGGGTCGCGTCGTACGGCGTGATGCCGCAGACGTAGATGCGGGCGACGGGGCCGGGGGCGAGGGTCACTCGTCCGCCGGTCGCGGTGTCGTGGATCCGGAGGTCGCGGCCCTTGCCGGGAAGGGCGGGGACCTCAGAAGCGGGCCAGGCATGCATGAGCCGAGCGTAACCGGACAGGTGTTCCGGATACGAACCGGATCCGGGATCTTGACCGATTAGGCGCCCTTGCGGGAAGGCCGTGTCCGTGCATACCCCCAGGGGTGAACGGCTCGGCCGGACAGCCGACCGAAAACGCACGGCTGCGGGCGTGAGCGGGATCTCACACCGGAGGCCACGGGATCGGGGGCCAGTGCCCCGACGGCTCCGGATGCCGTCCGCCCGCCCTCAGCGCCCCCACACGGGCCCGCAGCGCGTCCACCTCGGCGCCGGTCAGCAGCTCGGCCAGACGGGTGAGGAGCGGTTCCCCGGGCGCCAGCGAACGGTGGAGCCCGTCGAGGACGTCCAGGGCCTCCGCGGTCAGTTCCTCACCCGCCCAGCCCCACAACAGGGTCCGCAGCTTGTCGTCGACGTGGAAGCTGACCCCGTGGTCGATGCCGTACAGACCCCCGCCGGACACGGGGAGCAGGTGGCCGCCCTTGCGGTCACCGTTGTTGATCACGGCGTCCAGGACGGCGAGCCTCCGGAGCCCGGGGGTGTCGGCGTGGACGAGGAGCGCCGTGCGCCCCTCGCCGACCTCGGCGGGTCCGACCGCCCGCCACCCGTCACCGGGCTCGTCCTCGTCCGTGAGGGCGAGCAGGGGGGCCTCGGGGTCCGCCTCGATCCACAACTGGACCATGCCCGGTCCGTACGGGCCGTCGCGGAGCACGGTCGGCGGGACCAGGCCCCAGCCGGTGGCCTCGGAGACCTCGTACGCGGCGACCTCGCGCTGGGCGAGGGTGCCGTCGGGGAAGTCCCAGAGCGGCTGTTCTCCCGCGACCGGCTTGTAGACGCAGGCGGCCTCACGACCCTCGTGGGCGAGGGAGCAGTAGAGCACGGCGTTGGACGCCTCGCGGACCCGACCGCGCACGGTCAGCTCACCGTGGAGGAGCAGTTCGGCGTCCGACGGGGTCGAAGGGCTGCTGCTCATGCTCCGCGGCGGTATCCGTTCTGGCGGGGACAGACGTGCCCCTCGGGGTCGAGCGGCAGGCTGCACAGCGGGCACGGCGGCCGGCCCGCGTTGACGACGTCCAGGGCACGCTTGGCGAAGGAACGCGCCTGGGCTCCGGTGAGCCGGACGCGGAGCATCGGCGGGCCGTTCTCCTCGTCCTGGAGCAGCCGCTCCTCGGCCTCGGCGAGGTCCTCCTCGGAGTCCACGTCGAGCTCGACGAGCGCCTGCGCCTCGACGATCATGCGCTGTTCCTCGCCGTCCCAGGCGAGGGCCATGGTGCCGACCCGGAACTCCTCCTCGACCGGCGCGTCGAGCGGTGCGGTGTCCGCGATCTCGGCGGGCGCGACGGCCGGCACGGGCGCATTGCCCCCGGTACGGCGGACCACCTCGTCGAGGAGCTCGTCCATGCGCTCGGCCAAGGCCGCGACCTGCGCCTTCTCCAGGGCGACGCTGGTGACCCGGCCGCCGGCGGACGCCTGGAGGAAGAACGTACGGCGGCCAGGCAGCCCGACCGTGCCGGCCACGAAACGCTCCGGTGGGTCGTAGAGGTACACCTGACGGGACACGTTCCCGGCTCCCTTGGGTCTCGACGGTCGTACGACAACGGCGCGTCCACCCTACTGCGCAAAGGGATCACGGTGCGCCCGCACCGCCACCGACCTCGGCCGTCCCCCTGCCATCGGGGTGCTCGCGTGGCGCGAAACCGGCGAAGTCCCCGGTGTCGCCGAGGCGGAGGAGGAAGGGGCGCACCCGGGTGTAGCGAATCGCGCTGACCGAGCAGGGGTCGACGTGGAGGCGTTGGAAGAGGTCCAGGTGGAGGCCGAGCGCATCGGCGACGATCGCCTTCACGATGTCGCCGTGGGAACACATGAGGTACGTGGCGTCCTCGCCGTGCTCGGCCTCGATCCGGACGTTCCACTCCCGCACGGCCTCGACGGCGCGGTGTTGCATGGCGCGCATGGACTCGCCGCCCGGGAAGGCGGCGGCGGAGGCGTGCGCCTGGACGACCTCCATCAGGGGCTCGCCGTTGAGTTCGGACAGCTTGCGACCGGACCAGTCTCCGTAGTCGCACTCGCTGATCCGCTCCTCGACGTGGAGCGGAAGGTCCGGGCGGGCGTCGAGGAGCGGGCCCAAGGTCTCCCGGCAGCGCTGGAGGGGGCTGGTGACGGCGGCGGCGAGCGGGACGTCCGCGAGGCGCCCGGGCAGCGCGGCGGCCTGCCCGGCGCCGCGCCCGTCGAGCGCGATCCCGGGCAGGCGCCCGGCGAGGACCCCGGAGGTGTTGGCGGTGGAACGTCCGTGCCGGACGAGGATCAACGTGGCCATGGGCGCCAGCGTAGAGCGCCGCACGCGTGCGGCGCGCTGCCGTACGGGGGACAATGCGCCGCGTGATCGTGGACTCTGCCATCTACCGGGACGGGCGCCGCACGGACGGCCCCGCCGACCTCTCGCACGCCCTGGCGGAGGCACGGGCGACGGGGGACGCCTTCCTCTGGGTCGGGCTGCACGAACCCTCCGCGGCGGAGTTCGACCACGTCGCCTCGGAGTTCGCGCTGCACCCGCTGGCCGTCGAGGACGCCTTGAAGGCCCACCAGCGGCCCAAGCTGGAGGTGTACGACGACTCGCTCTTCGTCGTGCTCAAGCCGATCGTGTACGAGCCGCAGAGCGACCGGGTCTCCTCCGGCGAACTGATGGTGTTCATGGGCGACTCGTTCGTGGTGACGGTCCGGCACGGCGAGGGGGCGCCGCTGGCGGAGGTGCGCCGACGCCTGGAATCCGATCCGGAGGTCCTGAAGCACGGCCCCACGGCGGTGCTGTACGCGGTGGGCGACGCGATCGTGGACCACTACCTGGACGTGGCGGGCGAGCTCCAGGTGGACCTGGAGCAGCTGGAGGCGGACGTCTTCGCACCCAGCGGGGGCAATCCTGCCAACACCGCGGAACGGATCTACACGGCGAAGCGGCAGGTGCTGGAGTTCCGGCGGGCGAGCGGTCCGCTGGCGGGACCGATGGCCCGGCTGACGGCCGGTTCGGTGCCGTTCGTGAACGAACGTTCCCAGCCGTTCTTCCGGGACGTCAACGACCACCTGTTGCGTTCCAACGAACAGGTGGAGGGGCTCGACCGGCTCCTCTCCGACGTGCTCTCGGCCCATCTGGCGCAGATGGGGGTGCGGCAGAACGACGACATGCGGAAGATCTCCGCCTGGGCGGCCATGGCCGCGGTCCCCACGATGGTCGCGGGGATCTACGGAATGAACTTCGCGCACATGCCGGAGTTGCACTGGGTCGGCTCGTACCCGGTGGTGATCGTGTTGATGGCGGGGATCGTCGCCGCGCTGTACCGGGCGTTCAAGCGGCGCGGCTGGATGTGACGCCGGGTTCCGCCCTCAGAGGGCGGGGGCGGGGGCCCCGGCGCCGCCGAGGGCGTTCCGGCGGTCAGGCATCTTCAGGTCGACCATCCGGTGCCAGCCCGCGGCCCGCTCCCACACGTACATGCCGTGGATCCCCGCGGCGAGGGCGAGCGCCTTGGGCTTGGACCAGCCCAGGATCCGGCCCATGTGGCGCATGACGGCGAGGCTGACGTCGCGGTAGACCCGGATCTCGGCGAGGGCCGACTCCCGCAGGGTCCGCTGGATGAGGCGGCCGTGGCCCTGGCGGGCGAGCCCGAGCAGTTCCTCGTGGCAGTAGGCGAGGTGGTTGGCCTCGTCGTCGTCGATCATGTGGATGGCCCTGCCCAGTTCCGGGTGGTCCCCGAAGTACGTGACGAGCATGTCCATCTGGTCGGCGGCGCGCTGCTCGGTGACCCGGCTGTGGGCGAGGTAGACGATGACGTCCTCCTCGGTGAGCGGCCGGTCGGCGCGGAGCTTCTCGTGCGCCAGGCCGATGCCGCCCCGCTCCAGCAGCATCGTGTAGTCGGTGTCGGGGGGCACCGGAACGGGTTCGAGGCCGCGCTTCTTCATCAGGGCGTTGAAGATCCGGCCGTGCTTGTCCTCGTCGGCGCCGTGCCGGGTGATCTTGGGCGCGAGCGCGCGCATGCCGGGTGCGACGAGGGCCGCGATCCGGGCGTTCTCCCAGCCGCCCTGGGACTCGCCGCTCGCCGCGATGGAGCAGAAGAGCCGGAAGGACTCGTCGTTGTCGATGATTTCCTGGAACAGCCCCTTGGCCGTGAGCATCGCCGCCACCTCCGAGCGGACGTCCACACTCCGGTACGTCCGAGGAGGTCAGTCAAGTGGGCTCCCGGGCGGTGGGCAACACGAGCGCCCGGGCGCTCGGCCGAAGGAGTGACAAACGGGGCCGTAACCGAAGGCCCGGCGGCGCGTTGTGCTGCATGACGGCCGTGGCGGGGAAGACCCCCGAGCCCCCACCACGGCCGCAGGCTTTTCGAGGAGCGCCACGTGACCCGCGGTGGGCCGGCACGCGAGGCCGGGGGCGGTGCACCGCACGACGGCGGGCCGCCCCCGCACCGGACGCATCCGCCCGGCCCGTCCGTGCTGCGGGGTGGTGCAGCGGTGCGCCCGCCGGGGACGGCGGGGCGGTGCTCAGACCAGCCCGGCCCGCTCCGCGGCCTCGACTCCGGCGCGCAGGGCCGCCAGCCGTTCGTCGAGGGTGAAGCCGGCCGGTGCGAGCGTGAGGGTGGTGACACCGGCCTCCGCGTAGGCCGTCATCCGCTCGGCGATCCGCTCGACGGACCCCAGCAGGGCCGTCTGGTCGATCAGGGACTGGGGCACCGCGGCAGCGGCCCCCGCCTTGTCGCCGGCCAGGTACTTGTCCTGGATCTCGGCGGCCTCCTTCTCGTACCCCATGCGCCGCGCGAGCTGGTTGTAGAAGTTCTGCTTGCGGCTGCCCATGCCCCCGACGTACAGCGCGGTGTACGGGCGGAAGACGTCGGCGAGCGCGTCGACGTCCTCGCCGAGGGCCAGCGGCAGGGTCGGGCAGACGTCGAAGCCGTCCATGGTCAGTCCGGCCTTCTCCCGGCCCGCGCGCAGGTGGCGCAGCGCGGTCTCCTCCAGGTGCTCGGCGGAGGGGAAGATCAACAGCGCGCCGTCGGCGATCTCGCCGGTCTGCTCCAGGTTCTTGGGACCGATGGCGGCGATGTAGAGCGGGATGTGCTCGCGCTGCGGGTGGACGGTGAGCTTGATGGGCTTTCCGGGGCCGCCGGGGAGCGGCAGGGTCCAGTGCTCGCCCTCGTAGCTGAGCCGCTCCCGGGTCATCGCCTTGCGGACGATCTCGACGTACTCGCGGGTCCGGGCGAGCGGCTTGTCGAACTTCACGCCGTACCAGCCCTCGGAGACCTGGGGCCCCGAGACCCCCAGACCGAGGCGGAAGCGACCGCCACTGAGCGAATCGAGGGTGGCGGCCGTCATCGCCGTCATCGCCGGCTGACGGGCCGGGATCTGCATGATCGCGGAACCGACGTCGATCCGCTCGGTCTTCGCCGCCACCCAGGAGAGGACCGTGGGGGCGTCGGAGCCGTAGGCCTCGGCGGCCCAGCAGACGTCGTAGCCGAGGCGGTCCGCCTCCTGGGCGACGGCGAGGTTGTCGCCGTCCATGCCGGCGCCCCAGTAGCCGAGGTTGATGCCGAGCCGCATTCCACGCACCCCTTACCCATCGGTAACGTCCCTGTGGGCGGGACTCTAGCGCGCGCACCGGGCATCCGTCAGGAAGCCGTTGCCCACGGGTTCTCTCCGCGTGCTGTCATGGCCAGTACTCTCGCGGCCATGGAGCAGAGGCATCTCGGACGGACCGGCCTGCGCGTGTCGCGCATCGGACTCGGCACCCTCACCTGGGGGCGGGACACCGACGAGCACGACGCCGCGGAGCAGTTGAAGTCGTTCTGGGACGCGGGCGGCACACTCGTGGACACCGCCGACGTGTACGGCGGCGGCGAGGCGGAGCACCTGCTCGGACGCCTGATGGAGCGCCTGGTGCCCCGGCACGACCTCGTCCTGTCCACCAAGGCGGGCAGCGTCCCGGACCCCGACCGTCGCACGGACGGCTCGCGCGGCCACCTCCTCGCCGCCCTCGACGCCTCGCTCGCCCGGCTGGGCACCGACCACGTGGACCTCTGGCAGCTCCACGCCTTCGACCCGTACACGCCCCTGGAGGAGTCGCTCCAGGCCCTCGACATCGCGGTGCGCAGCGGTCGGGCGCGGTACGCGGGCGTGGCGAACTTCTGCGGCTGGCAGCTCGCCAAGGCGGGCACCTGGCAGCTCGGCGGCGACCGGACCCGGCTCGCCGGTGCCCAGCTCGAGTACTCGCTGCTCCAACGGGGCGTCGAGCGCGAGGTGCTGCCGGCCGCGCTGGACCTGGGGATGGGCCTGTTGCCCTCCTCGCCGCTCGGGCGCGGGGTGCTGACGGGGAAGTACCGCAGCGGCACCCCGGCGGACTCGCGGGGCGCCTCGGAGACCATGGCCCCGTTCGTGGAGCCGTACCTGGACGAGGCGGCGAGCCGCATCGTGGACGCGGTGGCCACGGCGGCCGACGGGCTCGCGACGACCCCGCTCCACGTCGCGCTCGCCTGGGTGCGGGACCGCCCCGGAGTGGCCGCACCGATCGTCGGCGCGCGCACGGCACGGCAGCTCACGGCCGCTTTGTCGGTGGAGGCCCTTAGTCTTCCTGACGAGATCTGTCGGGCGCTGGACGACGTGTCGGCGCCCGTGCACCGCTATCCGGATCACGACTGGAGCACCTTGTGACCGAGCCTTCCGGGGAGACCGCGCCCGAGGCCGTGGAGCCCGCCGAGGACCAGCAGGAGGGAGCCGTCGAGGCGCAGGGCACCGACGCCGACGGGGAGCCCGCCGCGCGGGCGACGCCGCCCGGGGAACCGGGCTCAGCCGAGGAGTCGGGTGCGGCCGACGGCTCCGACGCGCCCGGAGTGAGCGAGGCCCAGGCCGAACTGGCCGCGCAGCGCGAACTGCGGGCGAAGATCGAGGCGCGGAAGGCCGGGCGGGACGGCCCGGTTGTGAGCGGCGCCAAGCTCAGCGGCACGGCGGCCGACCTCTTGGCGGCGGTCCGGGCCGTGGAGGGGGGTGCCGCACCGGCCGGCACGTTCTCCGGCGGGGCCGTCGAGCCCGAGCCCCGCCGCCCCGCCGCCGAGACGCCCCCCACCACGACCGTGCGCCCCTCCGTCCCGGAGCGCGCCGCGGACCCTTCCCCCACCGCCACGGCCGCGGTGCGCACGGTGCTCGTCGAAGGGGGCGCTCCGGAGGCGCTGGCGGCCCGGGCCGTCGCCGCGCTCGGCGAGGGCGCGGCCGCGGCGCTGCGCGAGGACCCCTGGCAGCTGCTGGCGGTGCCCGGGGTCCGGCCGGAACAGGCCGACGGTTTCGCACGGGCGCTGCTCGGCCCTGCCTGCGGCCCCGACGACCCGCGCCGGACGGTCGCCCTGACCGTGTGGCTGCTGGAGCGGGCCGCCCTCCAGGGGCACACCGCCCTGGAGGTCCGGACCGTCTGCGCCGGGCTCGCCGAGCACGCGGTGCCCGATCCCGAGCGGGCCGTGGGGTCGGCGGTCTCCGAGGGCGCGGTCCTCCTCTTCCAGGAGGAGGACGAGACGGCCCCGGGGGTCGATGCCGCCGAGCACGCCGAGGAGCAGGCGGAAGGGCCCGCCGCGCCGGAGGGGCCGGGTGCACCCGTGCTGCTCGGCCTGGACCGGTACGCACTGGCGGAGGAGAGCCTGGCGGAGGGCTTCGCCCGGCTGGTGCGGACGGCGGAGGCGGACGTCTGGGAGGGCGACGAGCTGGAGCGCGCCGCCGGTGCGCACGGTCTGGTGCTGCACACCGGCGGCGAGGCCGCCCGCGCCGAGCCGGTGGCACTGGCGGCGACCGCCCGTGACCGGGGACTGCGCACCCTGGTGGCCGTCCACGGCGAGGGTGCGCGACGCGCCCTCGCCGCTGCGGGCACGGAGGCGGTGACGGTCGCCGCCGTGCTGTCGGGGGCGGCGGGTCCGGGCCGGGACGAGGACGGCGCCCTCGCCCTCGACCTGCTCGTGGTGCTCGACGCGCCCCAGCTGGACGTGGAGACCGGCGTCGGGCTCGTGGAGTCCCTGCCGGACGGCTGCCGTCTCGTGCTGAGCGGCGATCCCGAGGTGCTCGGCGCGCCGGGGGCCGGCCGGGTCTTCGCGGACCTGCTGGCGGCGCGGGTGTGCCCGCGGGTCGCCTCGCGCCTCCCCGATCCGGGACCGCTCGGCGAACTGGTGTCGGGGATCGGGATCGGCGAGCTGAACCAGGTCGAGGCCCCCGGCAAGGAGGTCGTGATCGTGCCGGTGCGGGACGCGGGCGAAGCGGTGCACCGTGCGGTCCAACTGGTGGCGGACTCGGTGCCGCGGGTGATCGGGGTACCGCCCGAGGAGACGCAGGTGGTCACCGTCGGCCACGGCGGTTCCGCCGGTACGCGTGCGCTGAACACCGCCCTGAAGCAGCGGCTCAACCCCGGGCCCGGCCGGTTCGGCGGCTACGACCCCGGGGACCGGGTGGCGTACACGCCGGCGCCGGGACGGACGGTGACGGGCACGGTCCTGTCGGCCGGTGCCGAAGGGCTGCGGCTGCGCTGCGGGGACGAGGATCTCCTCGTGCCGGGGGAACGGGTGGCGGCCGTGCTGCGGCACGGCTGGGCGCTCACGGCGCACCAGGCGGGCGGCACCCGTTGGCCCGCAGTGGTCGTGGTGCTGCCCGGGGACGCGGCGGGCGGCCTGAGCCGGCCGTGGGTGTACACGGCCTTCGGGCGGGCGGAGCGCCATCTGTCGGTCGTGCACGGCGTGGAGCAGGCCCTGGTGCGTGCGGTGGCCGAGGGGATCGCCCCGGAGCCCACGACACGGCTCCGCCCCCTGCTGGAAGGACTGCTGGCCGCCGAGGCGGGTTAGCGTCCGGAGGGGAGGGCGCAAGGACGGGGCGGGGCGCCACGCGCGGGCGCCCCGCCCCTCCTCCCCCTCGTTCCGTCTCGCTCCGTCAGCTTTCCGCGCCGCGGACCACCACGGGCTCGGGCTCGGGCTCGTCGTCCTCGTCGAAGACGGAGCTGACGTCGAAGCGGCAGACGATGCGCTCCGGATCGGCCTGGTCGAAGGGGGCGTTGAGCCACTCCCCCGGTTCCGGGAGTTCCTCGGCCGCGGTGACCCAGAGCGTGGAGTCGCCCTCCTCAAGACCGAAGTCCTTGTGCCGGGAGGCGATCTCGTCCGGTTCGTACTCGTTGAAGAGCACGCCGAGCGCGGCCAGCGGCGAGAGGCCGGCCCGGGCCGCCGCCCGGGCGGCGGCCTCGTCGCCGTCGAGCGCGGCGACCCGACGCGCCTGGGCGAGCAGCCGCTGTGGTTCGGCCACGGCGTAGTCGCGGCGGATCAGGAGGCTGACGGCATGGGGCTCGTCAGGTCCGGCGTAGGGCGGCAGGGCGCCGTCGGCTCCGGGGATCTCGAAGGGCGTGACCTCGTCGTAACGGTCGTAGAGGATCTCGTCGTAGGCCTCGGCGGCAGCGGCGAGGTCGTTGAAGGCTTCGTAGACGGCCGTGTCGTCGTCCCCCGTGCGGCGTTCGACCGCCGCGAGGTGGCGGTCCAGTGCGGTCTTGACCGCCTCTGCGGCGGCACGTACCTCGGCAGCGGTGGGCTGCGCAGCATCAGACATGGGACAGACGCTATCCGTACCTGGCCGGTGCCCGCACAATAGATGCGATGCCGGAATACGAATTCGTCGACGTGTACGTGCCGCGCGGTGTCTCCCGCAAGGAGGCCGCACGGCTGCTGACCGACCATGCCGAGTACGGACACTGGGAGTTGGACCGTCTGAGCCTGCACCGGGACGGGAGCCGCAGAGTACGGCTGAAGCGGCGGATCATCCGCCAGGTCCGGGCGACCTGGTAGCAGGAACCATTCCACGAGAAGGGGCCCCGCGGTGTGCGGGGCCCCCGTGCGTGGCGGACGCGTCCGGCGGGGCTCAGGCCGCGGCGCGGGCCCGGCGGTAGATCAGCGAACCGGCGAGCAACAGCCCGGCACCGGCGGGAACGATCAGGCCGAGCGGACCGGCGCCCGTGTCGGCGAGTTCCTCCATGGCACGCGGCTGGGTGACGACCTGCGCACCGGGAGTGTTCGGCCCGCTCTCGTTGCCCGGCTGTCCGGGGGTCCCGGGGGTGCCCGGGTTCTCGGGGGTGCCGGGGTTGCCCGGGGTGCCGGGGGTCTCGGGGGTGCCGGGGTTCTCGGGGGTGCCCGGGTTCTCGGGGGTGCCGGGGTTGCCCGGGGTGCCCGGGTTCTCGGGAGTGCCCGGGTTCTCGGGGGTACCAGGGGTCTCCGGCGTCTCCTCCCCGTACCCCGTGTCCCCGCCGTTCGTGCAGTCGTTGCCCGCGGCGGCGTTGCCCAGGCCGACTCCCGTGACGCCGTTGCCGCACGCGTTCACCGGCACGTCGATCGGCACCTGGACGTTGTTGCCGGAGCCCACGCCGGGAGAGTCACCGGTGTGCGCTCCGGCGGAGGAACCGCTTCCCGACGGGGAGGTGTTGGCACAGCTGTTGCCCATCGCCGGGTTGAGCAGCCCGACGACGTTGACGGTGTTTCCGCAGGCGTTCACCGGTACGTGCACCGGGACCTGGACGGAATTTCCGGACGCGACGCCCGGGGAATGGGCGGCCGTACCGTAGGCGCCGGAGTCGGCCTGGGCGTAGCCGCCGACGGCGGCGAAGACGCCTCCGGCTGCCGCGACGGTGATGAGACCCTTGCGTGTGACCTGTCGCATAGTTCGTTTCCTGCCTGCTCGGCTTCGAAGGAGTGCCACCGGGCGAAGCGCCCGGGGCGGAAATGGCCACCGGCCCCGGAGTGCATGGCACGCACTCCGGGGCCGGCCGGCTCACACCCTCACGGGGCGAGGCACAACGTCAGGCGTTGACGCAGGTGTTGCCGAAGGCGGGGTTCAGCAGGCCGATCACGGAGACCGTGTTGCCGCACACGTTCACGGGGACGTGAACGGGAACCTGGACGACGTTGCCCGAGAGCACGCCGGGGGAACCGATGGCGGCACCCTGGGCACCCGCGTCGGCAACAGCCATGCCCGCGCCCGCGAGAACGAGACCGCCGGTGGCAGCCGCAGCAGCGACGACCTTCTTGATCATTATTCCTCCTAGTTGGCAATGCGGTCCCAGCCGCGGACCGCACCACCTGTAACGAGGGGGAGTGGTGGGAGCTACGAGCCCCCCGGCGCATTCACCCTTTCCGGTCACGGGCAAACGCGTGGTCGAATTCAGCAGGCGTCGAGGAAGCGGTCCAGGACGCGGACGCCGAACGTGAGGCCGTCGACCGGGACGCGCTCGTCCACGCCGTGGAACATGCCCGCGAAGTCGAGCTCGGGCGGCAGCTGGAGCGGAGCGAAGCCGAAGCAGCGGATGCCGAGGTCGTCGAAGGACTTGGCGTCGGTACCGCCGGACAGCATGTACGGCACGGCGCGTGCGATCGGGTCCTCGGCGCGCAGCGCCAGCTGCATGGCGTCCACCAGCGAGCCGTCGAAGCTGGTCTCCAGGGCCTTGTCCCCGTGCACGTCCTCGCGCTTCACCCGGGGGCCGAGGATCCGGTCGAGGTCGGCCAGGAACTCCTCCTCGTACCCGGGCAGGAAGCGGCCGTCGACGTGCGCGGTGGCCTGGCCGGGAATCACGTTCACCTTGTAGCCGGCGCCGAGCATGGTGGGGGCCGCCGAGTTGCGGAGGGTGGCCCCGACCATCTTGGCGATGCCGCCCAGCTTGGCCAGGGTGGCGTCCATGTCCTCGGGGTCGAGCGGGGTGCCCAGGGCGTCGGAGAGCTCGTCCAGGAAGGACCGCACGGTCTTGGTGACCCTCACCGGCCACTGGTGGCGGCCGAGGCGGCCCACCGCCTCGCAGAGCTCGGTGATGGCGTTGTCGTCGTTGGTCATGGAGCCGTGGCCGGCCGTCCCCTCGACGGTGAGCCGCATCCAGTGCATGCCCTTCTGTGCGGTCTCGACCAGGTAGAGCCGCAGGTTCTCGTTGACCGTGAAGGAGAAGCCGCCGACCTCGCCGATCGCCTCCGTGACCCCGTCGAAGAGGTCCCGGTGCTTGTCGACGAGGTGCCGGGCGCCGTAGGTGCCGCCGGCCTCCTCGTCGGCGAGGAAGGCGAGGACGACGTCACGCGGGGGCTTGCGCCCGCTGCGCAACCTGTCCCGCACGACCGCGAGGGTCATCGCGTCCATGTCCTTCATGTCGACCGCACCGCGACCCCAGACGCAGCCGTCGGCGACCTCCCCGGAGAAGGGGTGGTGGGTCCAGTCCTCGGCATTGGCCGGGACGACGTCGGTGTGGCCGTGGATGAGGAGGGCCGGACGCGACGGGTCCTCGCCCTCGATCCGGGCCACGGTGGAGGCCCTTCCCCTGTGCGACTCGATGATCTTGGGTTCGAGCCCGACCTCCGCGAGCTTCTCGGCGACGTACTCCGCCGCCGCCCGCTCTCCCGGGCCGGAATGGTCTCCGTAGTTGCTGGTGTCGATGCGGATGAGGTCGCGGCAGAGGTCCACCACCTCGTCCTCGCCGCTGATGCTCCGGGCGGTCTTCGACTCGCTCACGCTGCTTCCTCCCACTACGTGCCCCACGTGATGACTGGTGGTCGCCCCCATCCTCCCGCGCGGCCCCCTCGACGCCCAAGGGCGCCGGTCGACCGGCATCGGGCTGTCGTGCAGCCGCGGGGAGGACGGAAGGGGTGGTGATCGACCCGTCCGAATGTTTGCTATGGTTTTCCTCGTCGGAAGGGCCCAGCGGCCGGGAAGACAGACACCTTGTCCGGGTGGCGGAATGGCAGACGCGCTAGCTTGAGGTGCTAGTGCCCTTTATCGGGCGTGGGGGTTCAAGTCCCCCCTCGGACACCAGCGAAGGACCCCACGTCTCGTGGGGTCCTTCTCGTTACGTCGGTAGGACCGGTGCGGCGCAGAACCAAGGCCCCTTCTTCCCCCCTCCCCCAACGGGACGGGATCGACCCGGTGCGGGTGCGGCTGCCCGAGGACCCCGAGCGGCTCTGGAAGACCGTGCGGGAGCACCTGCTCGACCGCTACGCGGGCGCCATCGGCGCCGAGCGGGTCGAGGAGATGCTGAAGAGCGGCCGTTTCGTGGGGACGGACGGGCCGGTGGACGGGGACGATCCGTACGCTGCGGGGCGGTACGTCTGGTTCCACCGGGATTTCCCCGCCGAGCGGCCCGTCCCCTTCGGGATCGGCGTGGTCTACCGGGACGAACGGATCGTGGTGGCCGACAAGCCGCACTTCCTGGCCACCATGCCACGGGGCCGGCACGTGACCGAGACCCTGCTCGCGCGGCTCCGCAGGGAGCTGGCGCTGCCGGAGCTGCAACCCGCACACCGGCTCGACCGGCTCACCGCGGGGCTGGTGCTCTGCGTCGTGCGGTCCGGCGACCGGGGCGCGTACCAGACGCTGTTCCGGGACCGGGCCGTGCGGAAGGAGTACGAGGCGGTGGCGCCGCACGACCCTGCGGTGGAGCTTCCGGTGACCGTGCGGAGCCGGATCGAGAAGGAGCGCGGGGTGTTGGCCGCCCGGGAGGTGCCCGGTGAGAGCAACGCCGAGAGCCGGATCGAGCTCCTCGCGCACGCCGACGGGATCGGGCGGTACCGCTTGGTTCCGGTCACCGGACGGACCCATCAGCTGCGGGTCCACATGAACCGCCTCGGGCTGCCGATCCTGAACGACCCGATCTACCCGCGGGTCCGCGCGGACGGGCCGGAGGACTTTTCGCGCCCGCTGCACCTGCTGGCGCGGACGCTGGAGTTCACCGACCCGTTCACGGGCGAAGCGGTGCGCTTCGAGAGCCGCTCGACGCTCAGTGGCCCCGGTTGATCCACTCCTGGAGGTGCGGGGCCTCCGCGCCGATCGTGGTGGTGTCGCCGTGGCCCGTGCGCACCACGGTGTCCGCCGGCAGCACGAGGAGCTTCTCGCGGATCGAGTCGACGATCGTCGGGAAGTCCGAGTAGGACCGGCCCGTCGCCCCGGGGCCGCCCCGGAAGAGGGTGTCTCCGGTGAAGACGGTGCCCAGGTCGGGGGCGTACAGGCAGACCGCCCCGGGAGCGTGCCCCGGGGTGTGGAGGACCGTGAGGTCGGTGCCCGCGATGGTGAGGACCTGACCGTCGGCGAGCTCGCCGTCGGGGCTGTGGTCGGGGTGGGTCAGCTTCCACAGCGGCTGGTCGGCCGGGTGGAGCAGGATGCGGGCACCGGTGGCGGCAGCCAGGGCGGGCGCCGCGCCGACGTGGTCGTCATGGGCGTGGGTGCAGACGATCGCGCGCAGGGCTCGGCCGTCGAGGGCGGCGAGGATCGCCTCGGCGTCATGGGCGGCGTCGATGACGACGGCCTCGGTGTCGTCGCCGACGATCCAGACGTTGTTGTCGACCTCCCAGGTGCCGCCGTCGAGGCTGAAGGTGCCGGAGGTGACCAGGTGGTCGATGCGGGCGGCCATCAGAGGACCACCACCGAGCGGAGGACGTCTCCCTCGTGCATGCGGGCGAAGGCCTTCTCGACGTCACCGAGGCCGATGGTCTCGGTGACGAAGGCGCCGAGGTCGATGCGGCCCTGCTGGTGCAGGTCGACGAGCATCGGGAAGTCCCGGGACGGCAGGCAGTCCCCGTACCAGGAGGACTTGAGGGAGCCGCCCCGGCCGAAGACGTCGAGGAGTGGGAGTTCGAGCTTCATGTCGGGGCTGGGGACGCCCACGAGGACGACGGTGCCGGCGAGGTCGCGGGCGTAGAAGGCCTGCCGGTACGTCTCCGGGAGGCCGACGGCCTCGATGACGACGTCGGCACCGAAGCCGCCGGTGAGCTCGCGGACGGCCTCGACGGGGTCGTGGGAACGGGAGTTGACCGTGTGGGTGGCGCCCATCTCTCGGGCCTTCTCCAGCTTCCGGTCGTCGATGTCGACGGCGATGACCTTTGCGGCGCCGGCGAGGCGGGAGCCGACGACGGCCGCGTCGCCGACCCCGCCGCAACCGATGACGGCGACGGTGTCGCCGCGACCGACGTTCCCGGTGTTGAGGGCGGCGCCGATGCCGGCCATGACGCCACAGCCGAGGAGGCCCGCGACTTCGGGGGCGACGGCCGGGTCGACCTTGGTGCACTGGCCCGCGGCGACGAGGGTCTTCTCGGCGAAGGCGCCGATGCCGAGCGCCGGGGAGAGCTCCGTGCCGTCGAGCAGCGTCATCTTCTGCTGGGCGTTGTGGGTGGCGAAGCAGTACCAGGGGCGACCGCGGGTGCAGGCGCGGCAGCTCCCGCAGACGGCGCGCCAGTTGAGGATCACGAAGTCGCCGGGGGCGACGTCGGTGACGCCCTCGCCGACGGATTCGACGATCCCGGCGGCCTCGTGTCCGAGGAGGAAGGGGAAGTCGTCGTTGATCGCGCCCTGCTTGTAGTGGAGGTCGGTGTGGCAGACCCCGCAGGCCTGGACCTTCACGACGGCCTCGCCGGGACCGGGATCGGGGATCACGATGGTCTCGACCCGTACCGGTTCGTTCTTGCCGGGGGCGATGACCCCCTGGACGTGCTGTGGCATCGCGAACTTCCCTTCCTCCGAACGGATCTTGTAAGGCTCCTGCGTACCACTATCTCCTGACAAAAGGCGAGACCCCCGCAGGCCGTGCCCGTGGGGGTCCCGCCGCACCCCGTGGGGGGACTTCGGCCCTACTGCACCGCAGCGCCCTCGCGGACCCGACGGCGGACCAGGAACCAACCGCCGGTCAGGGCAGCCGCGATGAGCGGCAGACAGGCGACGGTGGTGCGGCCGACGCCGCCGTCCATCCACATCAGGACGAGGACGGACGCGAGGAAGCCCAGGGTCACGACCTGGGTGTACGGGGCCCAGGGCAGCGTGTAGCCGGGGCGGGCGACCTTGCCCTGCTCGGCACTGCGCCAGAAGAGCAGGGAGCAGATCATGATCATGGCCCAGGTGCCGATGATGCCGATCGAGGCGAAGTTGAGGACCAGCTCGAAGGCTTCGCCGGGCATGACGTAGTTGAGGACGACGCCGAGGATGCCGAAGCCCGCGGTGAGCAGGATGCCGCCGTAGGGCACGCCGCCCTTGTTCATGACGCCGGTGAACTTGGGCGCGGAGCCGGCCAGCGACATGGAGCGCAGGATGCGGCCGGTGGAGTAGAGGCCCGAGTTGAGGCTGGAGAGGGCGGCGGTGAGGACGACGAGGTTCATCACGCCGGCGGCACCGGGGATGCCGAGCTCGTCGAAGACGGTGACGAAGGGGCTCCGGTCCCCCGAGTAGACGGTGTAGGGGAGGATCAGCGCGAGCAGCACCACCGATCCGACGTAGAAGAGGCCCACCCGCCACATGATCGAGTTGATCGCCTTCGGCATGATCTTCTCGGGGTTCTCGGTCTCGCCCGCGGCGACGCCGCAGAGCTCGACGGAGGCGTAGGCGAAGACGACTCCCTGGATGAGCAGCAGCATTGGCATCACGCCGTGGGGGAAGATGCCGCCGTTGTCGGTGATGTTGGCGAGGCCGGGGGTGTGGCCGCCGACCTCGTGCGAGGTCACGACGAGGAAGACGCCGACGAGCATGAAGACGACCAGGGCGGCGACCTTGACGATCGCGAACCAGAACTCCATCTCGCCGAAGTACTTGACGGAGATGAGGTTGGCGGCGAGCACGACCGCGAGGGCGATCAGGGCGAGCACCCACTGCGGAACGTCGCTGAACATGGCCCAGAAGTGGGCGTAGGTGGCGGCCGCGGTGATGTCGGCGACGGCGGTGGTCGACCAGTTGAGGAAGTAGAGCCAGCCGGCCGTGTAGGCCCCCTTCTCTCCCATGAACTCACGGGCGTAGGAGACGAAGGCGCCGGAGGAGGGGCGGTAGAGCACCAGTTCGCCGAGGGCACGGACCACGAAGAAGGCGAAGACGCCGCAGACGGCGTACGCGATGAAGAGGGACGGGCCGGCCTGGGACATGCGGCCACCGGCACCGAGGAAGAGCCCGGTGCCGATGGCACCGCCGATGGCGATCATGTTGATGTGCCGGGACTTGAGGTCCTTGCGGTATCCGGCGTCGCCGGCGTCGACGTGGGGGGAAGCAGCCGGGTTCGCCGGTGCGGCGGACGGCGGCCCGGCCGCGATGACGCGGTCACTCATGGAGTTGTTCGCCTTCGTGAGGGGGAGCTGTGCGGTGCCCGGCCGTACCTGGCAGGAGGGTGTCCCCGGCACGGCCAGCGCACATCCTCACGGCAACGGCGTGCGACTGACTGTGGCGCATGTCACTGAACGCCCATATTTGAGCTAGTTCAGAGCTTGAAGGGCGATGTGCGGCCCCTAGGGAGCGAGGACGTCCAACTCCCGGAGGGCTCCGAGGGCGATCTGACGGGTGAGTTCCTCCGCGCGGACCGCGTCCCGCTCGCGCACGGCCTCGGCGACCTGGACGTGGAGGGTCACGGCCGCCGGGTCGGGGTCCTCGAACATCACGTGGTGGTGGGTGCGGCCGGTCAGGACTTCGGCGACGACGTCGCCGAGGCGGGCGAACATCTCGTTGCCCGAGGCGTTGAGGACGATCCGGTGGAAGGCGACGTCATGGACGAGGTACTCCTCGAGGCGTCGGCCGCGCGAGGTGGCGACCATCCCGAGGGCCTGTTCGGTGAGCTCGCGACACTGCTCCGGAGTGGCGTGCGCGGCGGCCAGTCCCGCCGCGACGGGTTCGACGGCCGAGCGGAGCACCGTCAGCGAGCGGAGTTGGCGGGGGCGGTCCGCACCCGCCAGGCGCCAGCGGATGACCTGGGGGTCGTACACGTTCCAGTTGGCCGCGGGGAGCACGGTCACGCCGACGCGCCGACGCGACTCGACGAGGTGCATGGACTCCAGGACCCGCACCACCTCCCGGATCACGGTCCGGGACACGTCGAAGCGCTGCGCGAGCTCGTCGGTGCGCAGCACGGTGCCCGGCGGACACTCCCCGGCGGTGATCGCGAGACCCAGGGCGGCGAGGACGTGCGAGTGGAGCCCCTGGGCCGGTGTCGTCATGGTGATCAGCCTATGCGCGCTCCGCCCCGCCCCCCAGCCGGGAATTAAAAGTACTACTTTTACGTCACAGACTCTTGAATACGTCGTACCCAATGGGTTTCATGAGCGCGACGGATCCACCGATGCACCGGATCGATGTCGATGAAGACAGCGAGGCACCCATGAGCACCACCCCCGGCACCACTCCCCCCGTCGTCGTCGTGATGGGCGTCGCCGGAACCGGCAAGACGACGGTCGGTCCGCTGGTCGCGAAGGCGCTCGCCCTCCCGTACGCAGAGGGCGACGACTTCCACCCGGCGGCCAACGTCGCCAAGATGTCGGCCGGCGTTCCCCTGGACGACGCGGACCGGGGGCCCTGGCTCGACGCCATCGGGGAGTGGGCACAGCGCCGGGCCGGGCTCGGTGGGGTGGTGAGCAGCTCCGCGCTGAAGCGGATCTATCGGGACCGGCTGCGCGCCGCCGCTCCCGGGGTCGTCTTCCTGCACCTGACCGGTGACCGGAAGGTGATCGAGGAGCGGATGGCCGCGCGCAAGGGCCACTTCATGCCCGCTGCGCTCCTCGACTCGCAGTTCGCCGTCCTGCAGGACCTGCAGGACGACGAGGCCGGCGTCGCCGTCGACGTCACCGGCACTCCCGAGGAGATCAGCGCCCGGGCCGTCGCCGCACTGCGCGCCCTGGCCGACTGACCCCTCCGCTTCCCTCCAGGTCCCTCCCGCACCGCCGCGCGGCCCGTCGCCGTGCCCCCCGTCCCCCCCTTCCTGCCCGTACGAAGGACACCACCGTGACCAGTCTCAGCGTCGAGGCCCTGGCAGCGGGTGCCGCCGAACCGATCACCTCGGCCGGCAACGCCCAGCTCGGGATCGCCGTACTCGCCGGCATCGCCGTCATCGTCCTGCTCATCACCACGTTTAAGCTGCACGCGTTCCTGGCGCTGACCATCGGGTCGCTCGCGCTCGGCGCGTTCGCCGGCGCACCGCTCGCGGACGCCATCACCTCCTTCACCACCGGCCTCGGCAACACCGTGGCGGGCGTGGGCGTGCTGATCGCCCTCGGAGCGATCCTCGGCAAGTTGCTCGCGGACTCCGGGGGCGCCGACCAGATCGTCGACACGATCCTCGCCCGGGCCGGAGGGCGGGCCATGCCCTGGGCCATGGTCCTCATCGCCTCCGTGATCGGCCTCCCGCTCTTCTTCGAGGTCGGCATCGTGCTGTTGATCCCGGTCGTGCTGCTGGTCGCGAAGCGCGGCAACCACTCCCTGATGCGCATCGGCATCCCGGCGCTCGCCGGCCTCTCCGTGATGCACGGGCTCATCCCGCCGCACCCCGGACCCCTGGTCGCGATCGACGCGGTCGACGCCAACCTCGGCGTCACCCTGGCCCTCGGCCTCGTCGTCGCCGTCCCCACGGTCATCATCGCCGGACCGCTCTTCTCCCGGTACGCCGCGCGCTGGGTGGACGTCCCGGCCCCTGAGAACATGGTCCCCACACGCCCCTCCGAAGACCTGGAGAGGCGTCCCGGCTTCGGCGCGACCGTCGCGACCGTGCTGTTGCCCGTCGCCCTCATGCTGGTCAAGGCACTCGTCGACATCGTCGTGGACGACCCGGCGAACGGCCTGCAGAAGGTCACCGACGTCATCGGGTCGCCGCTGATCGCGCTGCTCGCCGCCGTGCTGGTCGCCCTGTTCACGCTGGGGCGGGCCGCCGGCTTCACCAAGGAACGGCTGTCGTCGACCGTCGAGCGGTCCCTCGCCCCGATCGCGGGCGTACTGATGATCGTCGGAGCGGGCGGCGGCTTCAAGCAGACCCTCATCGACCTCGGCGTGGGCCAGATGATCCTGGACTTCTCCCGGAACTGGTCCATACCGGCGCTGCTGCTCGCCTGGCTGATCGCCGTCGCGATCCGGCTGGCGACGGGCTCGGCCACGGTGGCGACGATCTCGGCGGCGGGGCTGGTGGCTCCACTGGCGGAGGGCATGTCGACCAGCGGGACGGCGCTGCTGGTCCTTGCGATCGGCGCCGGCTCGCTCTTCTTCAGCCACGTCAACGACGCCGGTTTCTGGCTGGTGAAGGAGTACTTCGGCATGTCCGTCGGCCAGACCGTCAAGACCTGGTCGGTGATGGAGACGATCATCTCGGTCGTCGGCATCGTCTTCGTCCTGCTGCTGTCGCTGGTGTTGTAGCCGCGCCGAAACGGGCGGCGGGGCCGGTCGGGGCTGACAGACTGTCGGCCATGACCGGCCCCCACGCGCTCAAGCCGTTCCTCCTCGCCTTCCCCGGCCCGCTCCGGGACCGACTCGTCGCCGCCGTGCTCTCCGGCGAGAAGGTCGCCACGACCGGGCTCCTCGTGGAGTACGAGGTGGAGGACGAAGAACTGCCGGAGGTCGGCGAGCGCTCGGCCGTCGTCGATTCGGACGGTCGCGAGGTCGCGGTCGTGGAGGTCACGGAGGTCCGGGTCCTCCCCCTCGGCGAGGCGGACCTGCGCCTCGCCCTCGACGAGGGCGAGGGGTACCGGTCGGTCGCGGAGTGGCGCGAGGCCCATGAACGCTTCTGGCACGGCGAGGAGATGCGGGAGGGCATCGGGGACCCGGAGTTCACCGTGGACGACGGGACGATGCTGGTGGTGGAGCGGTTCCGGGTGGTGGAGCTCCTCCCCCGCGACGCCGGCTGACGGTCCCGGTCGAGGCGGCCGAGGACTCCCGTCCCC
>NZ_JBHYMK010000074.1:0-32681 GCF_042743065.1 Streptomyces sp. NPDC058872 | reverse complement strand
GAGCGTAGAGAACTCCATGATCATGTGGACCCGTGCCCGCACTGCATCCACCCCGCCCGATCACTCGACAGCGGCTGCCTATTGCCGGTCGGTCTTAATTCCATGCCCACGACACTACGTTCGCCCGGTGTCCCAGGCGGCCGGGGGGACCCTTCCGCCGCCGCGCGCCGGACACGGACCGACACGGACCGACACCGCTCGCCCGCACCGGTCGCGAGCACCCCGCGGAACCGCCCGGGACCACTAGGGTCGGACCATGACCCCTCGCCACGGTTCGTCCCCGTCGTTCTGGTCGCGGGCCTCGTCCCTGTCCGTCGGCCCGGTCGGATCGGCGCTGTCGATCGAGTCCACCGGCCCGCTCCCGTCCGTCGGCTCGGTCGGCTCCGCGCTCTCCGTCGGCTCCGTCGGATCCTTCCTGTCGATCGGCTCGGTCGGTTCCGCCCTGTCGATCGGTTCGGTCGGTTCCGCCCTGTCGATCGGTTCGGTCGGCTCCTTCCTGTCCGTCGGCTCGGTCGGCTCCGCGCTCTCCGTCGGCTCGGTCGGATCCTGGGCGAGCATCGGCTCCGTGCTGTCCGCGCAGTCACGCTGGTCGGTGCTCTCCTGGCGCTCGCACCGGGGCGTCCTGACGGCGGGAGCGGCGCTGGCCGTGGCCGGGACCGTCGCCCTGGCGGCGGGCGCGGCCCGACGGGCGGACCGCTGACGCCTCCCCGCTCCGGGGCGGACGGCCCGCACGCCTGTGGTCAGACCGCCGTGCGGGCACGGCCCGCGGTCAGAAGAGGTGGTCGTAGGTGTTCCAGCCGCCACCGATGCGGGTGCGGGGAAGGAACGGTGCGGTGGGCTTTCCGGTGCCCCGGTAGAGCCAGAGCGTGCCGGTGCGGTCACGGGCGACGGCGTCGGCACGTCCGTCGTCGGTCAGGTCACCGGTGACCACCAGCTGGTCGTAGACCTGCCACCCGCCGCCGACCCGGACCCGGGGCGCGTACGGTGCCGCCGCCTTGCCCGTGCCCTTGTACAACCACAGGACGCCGGCCTTGTCGCGGGCGAGGAGGTCGGCCCGGCCGTCGCCGGTGAGGTCGGCGCCCCCGGCCAGTCGGTCGTAGACCTGCCAGCCGCCACCGATGCGCACCCGGGCCTTGAAGCGGGCTCCGCTGGTCTGGGTGCCGGTGCCCGCGTAGAACCACAGGGTGCCGGCCTTGTCGCGGGCGACCAGGTCCATGAGCGCGTCGCCGTTGAGGTCGCCCGCTCCGGCGATCTGGTCGTAGACGTTCCAGCCTCCGCCGACCCGGACGCGGGGTGCGTATGCCGTTCGTACCCCGGCGCCGAGCTGACGGTCGTAGTACCAGAGCGTCCCGGCCGCGTCACGGGCGACGAAGTCACCCAGACCGCGGGTGATGTCAGAAGGAGTGACGGTGTCCCAGAAGAAGGGGCCCTCTTCATAGGGGGACAGGGAGGTGATGGCGGTGTAGGCCTGCCAGCCGTGGCCGGCCTCGTGGCGCGGGTCGAGAGGCCCGACGGCGTTGCCGGTGCCGCGGTAGTCCCACAGCTTGCCGCTGGTGTCACGGGCGCGCAGGCCGTGCCAGGGCACGACGGGGCTGCCCTCGACGGAGAACGGGGCGGAGGTCTGCTTGACGTCGGACTCGTCCCAGACGGCCAGGTCGTAGATGTCGTACCGTGTGTGGGCTTGGAACTTCTGCGCGTACTGGCCCGGGTCGCTGGTCAACTCGTAGCCGATGACGTGGTCTCCGGCTTCGAGCTCGCAGGCGAGATTGGGAAGGCCGTCGTCCAGGGTCGCGTAGCGGATCTCGCAGGTGGCGCCGGAGCCGGTGGAGACGCGACCGATGCGTATGGGCGGTGCGCTGTGGGTGAGTTGCCCTTGGGCGCGGGCGAAGCGCAGGATCAACCGGCCGTCATCGTTGGCGTGGACGCGCATCTGCTGGTGGACGGTGCCGCCGTCCGGAACGGTCGGCAGGTCGAAGGCGATGGTGTTCAGCAGCGCGTGCGCCCGGGACTTGACCGTGATCTTCCCGGTGCCGTGCCGACCGTCCGCCGGACGGGAGCCCGCGCTGCGGGCCTCCTGGACGGCGGCGTCCAGGTTCAGGTCGCCACTGCCGGGAGCGTAGGCGAAGCCCCAGTACAGGGTGGCGTCGTCGGCATCGGCGGGAACGGTCGTATTAGGCCTCGGGAACTGCCCCCCACTCTCACAGACGAAGACACCCGTGTATCCCGTTGCCTCCCGACAGCCGTTGGCGCGCATCTCGTAGCCGGACGGCAGGCCGGCTCCCGCACCTGCGGGGTCGGTCATCGGCTGGGTGCCGACCGCGACGACGACCCTGCTCACGTACGGCCAGGACTCGACGGTCGGGAAGAGCTGGGGAAAGGAGCCGGGCGCCGCGACCACGTCGTACCCGGACAAGCGGACCTCGTCGGCGGCGCTGGCGGTGTGGGGGCTGAGGAGTGTCGCGGCGGTGAGGAGGCCGGCAGCCGCGCTGAGCGTGGCCGCACGGCGAGCGATGCGTCTCATGGGTCCTTCACGGTGTGGGTGTCGACGGGCCCGAAAGGTTCTGTCGGCCGTCGCACGGGATGGGTGTGCGGCAAGGAGCGGACCGGTGCGCCAAGCCTCCTGGGAGGCCTGGCACACCGGTCGGTTGGAGCGAGGGAACAACCCGATCAGAAGATGCCGCTGATGAGGGTGGCCCATCCGGCGGTACCTGCAAGTCGGGGTGCCCCGTGTCCTGTGGGGGTGCCGGGATAGGTCAGGAGGCACCCGGTGGGGCAGAGTCGACTGGTCCAGTTGCCTGCCGAGTCCATGTAGTGAACAGGGTTGTTCGAGTCGGCGGGGGTAGTGGCCCAGAAGTCTCCGGCCTCCTCACCGATGGTCGGCACGAACCGCTTGAAGTGGTAAGTTTCGCCCTCATTGCCTGGGCCTGGCGGAAGTTCAGGCGATGGCTCCCCCGTGACCGTGACGTCCTGCACGGTTCCCTGGACGTTACCGGAGGAGGTCAGGTAGGGCCTCTGGTTCCAGCCACCGGTTCCGTAGACGCTGCGTGGAAGGAGCTTGTAGCCGCTTTCGGGGCACTTCTGCGCGTCGTCGATGCAGCCGGGGTAGAGGTAGAGCTTGCCGTCGGCGGGGTCTCGGGCGACGAGGTCGGCGTAGGTGTCACCGTTGACGTCGTCGACGGCGAGGTTGGTGAGGTCACGCCAGCCACCGGTGCCCAGGGTGACCGGGTTGGCCCAGTCGAAGGGTCTCGTATGGTCCTGGCCACCACCCGCGATGACGAGGCCGCTGTAGAGGATCAGACGGGCGTTAACACACTTCAAAAGCGCTGTGTCGACCCCGGCGTCTTCCCAGATGCACTCGACGGTGATGAGGTCTTCACCGGGCTTTCCGTCGATGTTGCCGGGGAGGAGTATCTGCCGGATGCCTGCCCACTGATGCTTCGGCTGCGAAGGATTGGCGAGCTCCTTGCGGGTGTAGACCCACGGGGATCCCACACCATTGCCGGGGTAGAGGTAGAGCTTGTTGTCCGGCAGCCGGACGAGGAAGTCCTCGTAGCCGTCGGCAGCAGCGTCCTTGTAGTTCATGCCCTTCAGATCACCGCGGTGGGCGATGAGGGCTCCGCTCCAGCCGCCGGTGCCGACGTTCTGTCGGGGTGCCGGGGTGCCGAGAGTGCCGTTGCCCCCGTAGAACCAGAGCTTGCCGTCGGGGTCGGTGGCGACGAAGTCGGCGAAGCCGTCGCCGTTGAGGTCGCCGGGCCGGTCGTGCCCGTAGCCCGTGCTGTCGATCGGCGAGGTGTCGGTCTCGTACACGAACTCCGGCGGCGTCGTGGTCAGGGTGACCTGGTCGTCACCGCCGGCGAGTACGGACCGGTTTCCGAAGGTGTCGTAGGCGACGACGTTCAGCGTGCTGACGGGGTGCGCGAACGGCGTGATCGTGGCGGTCGCGGTGTGGTTGGCGTCGGTGCCGGCGTCGACCCACGTGCCGTTGGGGCAGCGGGTGCTGCTCACGGTGGACAGGGGGTGGTCCATGGCCCAGCAGTAGCCGGCGATGTCACTGACGGGATTGGTGAACTTGAACTGGCGCGGTTCACGGGCCTTGTAGACGTCTTCGGTCTCGCCGGCCTTCGTGCCGTCCATGTCGTAGACGGTCACCGGCTTGTCGGGACCGATCCGGTCGACGCTGAAGGAGCAGGCGGAGGTGGAGGCGCTGGTCGTGTTCTCGTTGTCCTTGGCGTACACGGTCCAGGTGTAGGTGCCGTTGCTCAGCCCCTTGGCCGGTACCAGCACGCTGGCTTCGCCCGAGCCGGTCACGCTGTCGGAGTTGGGGGAGAAGGGGACAACGGTGCCGCTGGAGTTCTTGAGCGTGAAGTAGGCGGTGACCTTGCCGCCGTCCTGGTCCTTGATCTTCGCGGTCAGGGTGATGCCGCTGTTGCCGATGCGGCCACCGCAGGCGACCGGGTTGTTGCCGTCACCGGACTCGACGTAGTAGCCCTCGTAGGCGGCCTTGCTGGTGACGACGGGCTTGTAGTTGTAGTCGACCTCGAGGACGGGGTTGTTGCGGAACCGCTTGTAGGCCTTGGTGTTGCCCGCGTAGCCGGCCGGGGCTCGGAGGCCGAGGACGAGGGTGCCCCACTTGTTACTGGCGGCCTGCTGGACGTACGTCTTCAGCGCTGCGCTCTCGAAGTCGTGTCCGACGTCACCGGGGCAGAAGGTGTCGTTGCCGCCGTAGAAGGAGTCGGAGTCCAGCTTGCTGCCCCAGGCCTGGGTGTTCCAGGTCGGGGTCGTGTTGATGCTGCCCGCTGACCACAGTTCGGTCGGGCCGACGGACGAGTCGCAGACGTAGGAGTGGGTCTGGATGACGGCGAACCTGGCGCTGTTGATCGTCGCGTTCTCGAGCCCGTTGGTGTTCATGGCGAAGAACGAAGCGGTATCGCCTGTTCCGTTGAATCCGACGCGCGGCTCGTCCGCGGGATTGGAGGAGTTCCAGCCCGAACCGTTCGGGTAGGCGGCGTTGGGCGTGGCCGAGTAGACCACTGCCCACTTCTCACGGCTGCCGTCCGCGAAGACCGGGTCGATGACGAGCGGGAACTGATCTGCGGAGGAGAGCAGCGCGGGGTCGGGTACGAGCGTGAGGGTGTCCTCGCCGATGGCCACGTCCACGGGCGCGCTGTCGGGCTGTGCGGGCTCTGCGGCCGGTGCGAGGGCCGCTGTCTTCGAGAGGGCACCGGCTTGCTGCTCCTCGGCCGGGACCGCGGGCTGTTCCCACATCTTGGGGCTCGGAGCGCTGAAAACGGTCTCGCCGTTCTCGTCCTTGGCCAGGAGCAGGTTGTCGGAGGTCTCGGTCAGGGTGACGCCGTCGGTTTCCAGACCGAGTTCGATGCTCCGCAGTGCGGGGTTCGCGGCGGCTTCGGGCGTGTGGATGACGAGGTGCTGGGCGAAGCCGTCCACCTCGGCGGTGAGTTCGAGGTCGACTCCGGGCAGGACCGACGGGTACGTGGCCGTGTCGCCGTCCAGGACCGGGTCGGGTAGCGCGGTGGGCCAGGTCAGCGCGAGCTTCTTGCCCTTCTTGGTCATCGTCGCCAGCGGCTGGTCACCGCCGCCGGAGAACGAGATTGCGAAGACGGGCGCCGCCGGTGCGACCGATCCGTCGGACCGGCGCACGAGCTTGGCGTCGGTCCGGCGCCACATGCCGTCATAGCGCGTCCACTTCGGGATGCCGTAGGAGCGGCGGGTGGTCGAACCGTCGGGGTTGGCGAAGAACTCCAGGCTCTCCTCCCGGCGGTCGAGGATCTCGATGGGCTTGCCCGTCCTGGCCGCCTCGTCGAAGGCCGCTTCCTCGAACAGCGCGGACGGCGTCGCAGACGCCTTCACATCCGCCGTCGTGGTCGTGGTCGCGGTCTCCGGCGAGGCGGCGGGCAGGGCAACGGCCGCGGAGACCGGCAGGACCACGGTCGCGGCCATCGCCAGCGCCATGGCCCTGCGGCCGCGTCTGAGTCTGGGTCTGGTACTGCTCATGCAATGAAGCCTTTCCGGACAATGCGGATTCCCGCAACGCGCAAGAATTAACTCCCGTCCTTCCTGGCGGAGGACTCTAGCCCGAGGGTCTGACATTCTGGCAACGCACCCCCTCGGCGCGCCCACGAAAAAGACTTGCAAGAACCCCAGACCCTCTGAATGGAATCCCCTGCTCCATTTTCCAAGCATTCAGAAATGTAACTTTTGCGACCCTATGATCCGCAAACTGCCTGATCGCAACGTTGGGTTGGCTTCCGCGAGATCCCGCATGCGGCAAGTCGACCAGACCTGACGAACTAAGCAAGCAAACGACTCCTTCCCTTGCCGGACCCGCAATCGACGTGCTGGAGTTCGCCGGTCTCAGATCTTTTAGGCGTAACCGGGGTGGGAATTTCAATGTCTTTTCAGAATGGCTTCGCCATGCCCTTTTACGGGCGTACACGAAGAACAAGACAAGCACGGGCAGGCATCGTCGGAGCCCTGTCGGTGGCTCTCGGCGTCTCCCTGCTCTCCGTGCCCGCGTGGTCCATGCCTGCCGAGGTTCCAGGTGCTCCCCCCGTCCCGAAGACCAAGTCGGTCGACGGGACCGACTTCGTCCCGAAGGGCCTGAAGAGGAGGCCCAAGCCCGGCCCCTCCTGGCAGGCACCGCACGTCACCTGGCCCACGGCAGCCACCCAGCAGCTCGACCTCCAGTCGGGCACCACGGATTCCGCAACGGTCGGCGGACTGCCCGTACGTCTCACCGCGCTTCCTTCCCGCGCGAAGAAGGGCACCAGCAGCTCCCCCCGCGCCGCGGTCACGGTCAAGGACCACGCCACCGCCCGGCGAGCCGGCGTCGACGGCCTGCTGATGACGCTCGCCCCCACTGACGTCGCCGCCGCGGGCGTGCCGGTCGAGATCGAGGTCGACTACGGCACCGTCCGCGGCGCCTACGGTGCGGGCTGGTCCTCGCGCCTTCGTCTGGTGAGCCTGCCTGCCTGTGTGCTGACGACCCCCGAAAAGGCGGAGTGCCGTCAGCAGACCCCGCTGGCGACCGAGAACAACACCCGCACCCACACCCTCGGCGCCACTCTCACCACCAACGCGCCCGCCGGACCGCTGAAGGCGGAGACAGGACAGACCGCGAAGACGGCACCGTCGCTGTCCAGCCTCGCGATGAACACCGCCGGAGCAACCGTTCTGGCAGCCACGGCCGGTACCAGCGGCAGCGACGGCTCGTTCGAAGCGACCTCGCTCGCCCCCTCCGGATCGTGGTCGGCAGGCGGGAACTCCGGTGGCTTCGGCTGGTCCGTCCCCATCAACGTCCCCGCAGCGCCCGGCGGACTGGCCCCGAACGTCACGCTGTCCTACAACTCCTCCTCCGTGGACGGCCGTACCGCATCGACGAACAACCAGGCGTCCTGGATCGGTGAGGGCTGGGAGTACTCGCCGGGCTTCATCGAGCGCCGTTACGCCTCCTGCGAGAACGACAAGCAGGGCGGCAACAACACCGCCAAGACCGGCGACCTGTGCTGGAAGTCGGAGAACGCCACCCTCTCCCTGAACGGCTCGTCCAACGAGCTGGTCTGGGACTCCACGAAGAAGACGTGGAAGCTCCAGAGCGACGACGGTTCCCGCGTCGAGCGGATCTACGACACCGATCCGAACAACTCGGGTGACGCGGACTCGGAGTACTGGAAGGTCACCACGCTCGACGGCACCCAGTACTGGTTCGGCAAGAACCGCCTGCCCGGCTGGGCCAGCGGCAAGACCGAGACCAACTCCGTCTTCTCCGTCCCCGTCTACGGCAACCACAGCGGCGAGCCGGGGCACGCCACCGACTACGCGTCCTCCGCCGAGCAGCAGGGTTGGCGCTGGAACCTCGACTACGTCGTCGACCCCCACGGCAACGCCATGGCCCTCTACTACACCAAGGAACAGGGCTACTACGCACAGAACAAGAAGATCGACGCGCCCAAGCCCTACATCCGCGGTGGCTACCTCAACCGCATCGACTACGGTCTGCGCGCGGGCGCCGTCTACACCACCACCAACCCGGCCGGCCGCGTCACCTTCACCACCGCCAACCGCTGCACCGCCGCGGACTGCGCCTTCACCGAGGCCAACGCCACGAACTGGCCCGACACCCCGGTCGACCTGAACTGCACCTCGGGCACCGAGTGCCTCCAGGCGTCCCCGTCGTTCTGGTCGAAACGGCGCCTGACCTCCATCAGCACCTCGGCCCTGGTCGGCACCGCCATGGAAGCGGTCGACACCTGGACTCTCGCCCAGTCCTTCCCCGCGACCGGTGACACCTCCACCCCGGCGATGTGGCTCGACTCGGTCCAGCGCACCGGCAAGGCCGGCCCCGCTGCCGACATCACCCTGAACAAGGTCGTCTTCGAGGGCGAGCTCATGCCCAACCGAGTCGACGCCGCCGAAGGCCGCCCCGCCCTCAACCGCAAGCGCATCACCAAGATCACCAACGAGACCGGCGGCCAGACCCTCGTCACCTACACCGCCAAGGAGTGCACTTCGACGGCGCTGCCCACCGCCCCGGACACCAACACCAAGCGTTGCTACCCCTCGTGGTGGACCCCGGACGGCGCGGTCGATCCGGTCGAGGACTGGTTCCACAAGTACCTGGTCACCCGGATCGACGAGAACGACACCACCGCCGGTAGCGGCTCCCCCTCGAAGGTCACGACCTACGAGTACGCCGACGGCCCTCACTGGCGCCGTGACACCGGGGAGTTCACCCTCAACAAGCACCGCACCTGGAACGTCTTCCGTGGCTACGGGACCGTCCGCACCTACAGCGGCGACGACTCCGACCGGGTGAAGACCGAGAAGACCTACTACCTCGGGATGGCGGGCGACACCCTCGCCGACGGCAGCACGCGTCCGGTCGCCGCCATCAACGGCATCACCGACCGCGAGGACCACTCCGGCCGCGTCGCCACCTCCAGCGCCTACGACAGTGCGGGCGCCGGCGGAAAGATCGTCAACAGGACCACGTACATCCCTTGGGAGTCGGGGGAAACGGCCACCCAGCCGGTCAAGGGCGTCACCGACCCCGACAAGCCGGGCACCCCGGCCCCCACCCTCCCCGCCAGGACCGCACGGCTGTCCGGCACCGCAACCGAGAAGAGCAGCACCCTCCTCGACGACGGCACCTCCTGGCGCACCCTCACCACCACCCGCACCTACGACACCACCTACGGACTGCTCACCAGGCAGGCCGACGACGGTGCCGGCACGGTCGAGTCCCTCTGCGCCCTGACCAGTTACGTCGCGCCGGACACCGACAACTGGCTGATCTCCTATCCCCGCGAGGTCATCACCACGGACAACGGCGCCTGTCTGACCCGCCCGGGCGAAGTCACGGGGCACGCCCGCACCTACTACGACGGCAAGGCGCTCGGCGTCGCACCGGACACGGGCCTGGCCAACGTCTCCAAGACCGAACAGCTCGCCCGCTACGACGACGGCACCACTCCCGTATGGGAGACGGTCTCCCAGGCCACCCACGACCAGTACGGACGCGTCCTGACCGCCAAGGGCCAGGACGGCCAGCCGGTCACCACCGCCTACACCCCGGCCATCGGTGCCCAGCCGACCAAGGTGGAGATCACCAACGTCAAGGGCCACTCCACCTCCACCACCTTCGACGGCATGCGCGGCCTGGCCCTGGCCACCACCGACGCCAACGGCCGCACCTCCCACAGCGACTACGACGCCCTGGGCCGTCTGACCAAGGGCTGGAGCACCGGCCGGGCCAAGACGCTGCAGCCCAACGTCACCTTCACCTACAACCTCTCCGCAACCGTCCCGTCCACCGTCATCGCCAAGAAGCTGTACGAAGACGGACTGTGGGGCACCAGCGTCACCTTCTACGACTCCCTCCTGCGCTCACGGCAGTCCCAGTCCGACTCGATCGGCGTGAACGGACGTGTCGTCTCCGACACCTTCTACGACAGCCACGGTCGCGCCCACCTCACCAACGCGCCCTACTACAACAGCAGCGCCGTCTCCACGTCCGCGATGCTGGTCGCCGCGCCGAACCAGGTTCCGCAGTCCTTCCAGACGACGTACGACAGTCGTGGCCGCGTCACCGAGAGCATCCAGCTCTCCCTGAACGTGCCGCAGTGGAAGACGACGAACACCTACGGCGACTACTGGACGGCCACCGTCCCGCCTCAGGGCGGTACCGCCACCCTGAGCCTCGTCGACGTCCGCGGCCGCATCGTCGAAGAGCGCCAGTACAAGGACGGCACCCCCGTCCCGAACGCCGCTGCGACCCAGTACGAGAAGACCACCCGTACCTACAACGACGCCGGACTCCTGGCCTCGCTCACCGACGCCTCCGGCCGCAACACCTGGCGCTACACCTATGACCTGCGCGGACGGGAGCTGAGTACGGCCGATCCCGACAAGGGCCAGACGACCACCCACTACGACGCCTACGGGCGCGTGGACACCGTCACCGGCGAGCGCGGCACCCTGGCCACCACCTACGACGAGCTCGGCCGCAAGACCACCCTCCGCACCGGATCCACCACGGGCACCAAGCTCGCCGAGTGGACCTATGACACCGCCACCGGCGGCAAGGGGCTGCCGCGCAAGTCCATCCGCTACGACACGGGCAACGCCGGCGCCGCCTACACCACCGAGATCACCGGCTACGACTCCACCGGACGGCCCACGGGCACCAAGGTGACGGTTCCGAGCGTCACCGGCGAAGAACTCCTCGCCGGCACCTACACCGTGGCCACCACCGCGACACCGGTCAGCAACCTGCCCAAGACCGCCGTCTACAGCACCACCAACACCAACGCCACCACGGCCCTGCCCGCCGAGACCGTCACCAACCGCTACGGCTCGAACGACACCCTGGCCATCGTCGACAGCTCGCTCAACCAGGCCTACCTGCGCGGCGCCGGCTACACGCCCTTCGGCGAACTCGCCCAGGCCCAGCTCGGCAACCTCGGCAAGCTGATCACCCAGACCCTCACCTACGAGACGTCCACCCGTCGCCTGGTCAAGAACCAGATCAACCGCGAGGCCACCGGCCCCACGACCCTCTCCCACATCACTTACGGCTACGACCCGGCCGGCAACATCACCTCCATCCGGGACGCCCAGAACGACGGCACCGTCACCGACGACCAGTGCTTCACCTACGACTGGGCACGCCGCCTCACCGACGCCTGGACCTCCGGCGACGCCTGCGCCACCAAGTCCGTCAACGGCGTCGGCAGCCCCGACCTCGGCACGGTCGACCCGTACCGGACCTCCTGGACGTTCACCGACACCGGCCAGCGCAAGACCGAGACCCAGTACGCGGCCGGATCGATCACCGCGGACACCACCCGCACCTACGCCTACCCCACCACCGCCGGCACGCCCCAGGCCCACGCCGTCCGCTCCGTCACCGCCACCGGCGGCGCCACCGGAACGGACACCTACGCCTACGACACCACCGGCAACCTCACCAAGAAGACCCCTGCCAGCGGCCCGGTCCAAGACCTGACCTGGACCGAAGAGGGCAAGCTCAAGACCTCGACCGTCTCCGGCCAGACCACGTCGTTCCTCTACGACGCCGAAGGCACCCGCATCATCAAGCGCGACCCGGCCAAGACCACCCTCTACCTCCCCGGCGGCCAGGAGCTCGAACTCACCCGCAAGGCCGGCACCACCCCCGCGGCCCTCACCAACGGCACCCGCTACTACGGCGTGCCCGGCGGCTCGGCGATCCGCACCAGCAGCAACAAGAGGGTCGGATTCCTGGTGTCCGACCACCACAACACCAACACCCTCTCCATCTCCGCCAGCAGCCTCGCCACCAACCGCCGCAAAACCCTCCCCTACGGCGGGCAGCGCGGGGCCGCGCCTTACTTCTGGCCCGGCACCAAAGGCTTCGTCGGCGGCGACATCGACACCACCACCGACCTCACCCACATCGGTGCTCGCGAATACGACACCAACCTCGGCCAATTCATCAGCGTCGACCCTCTCCTCGTGACCGACGCCCCAGGGTCCTTGAACGGCTACAGCTACGCCGGCAACAATCCCGTGACCATGTCGGATCCCACGGGAATGTGCGCCGAAATCGACTGCCCGACGCGCCCATGCCCGAACTGCGAGAACACTACGCCCGGAGAGGAGCCCGGCCCCCCGAAAAAGACTGGCACCAGCGATGCTACTACCGGCACCGGCACCGGCACCAATCAAGATCAAGATCAAGATCAAGACTACGACACTAGCTGGTCTACGCCTCTGGATCAGCTCGTCTACGGGCTGATCAGGAACATCCCAGATGGGGCATCACTATTTGGCGCCCCATTTGGCGATGAAGACTGCTGGGGGTACGGCGGTCCCGGAATGCCAGGATGCGATTATGGCGGAGACTACGACCAGTGGATGCTCGAGCAGGGTGTCGACACATCGTCTGACTGGTACCAGGTCCCCGGGTTTCTTTTGGCAATATTCACCCACAATGAAACCAGCATAGGAGCAAGCACAAAAATCAGAAGATTGCCGACGGGAAAAAACTGCTTCCTGGCCGGAACGTTCGTATTGATGGCCGACGGCAGCAAGAAAGAGATTCAAGATATCCAGGTTGGTGATAAAGTTCTGGCAACCAACCCCGAAAGTGGAGAATCTGACTCCCGGCCGGTAACCCAGCTGATTCGCACCGAAAAAACGACACAAATAAATACGCTTTCCATCGAAACTATTGACGGAACTGAAGACCTGTCGGCAACGTCAGATCACCCCTTCTGGTCACCTTCGCAGCAAAACTGGGTCGAAGCTAAGGACCTAGAGCCGGGAATGACCCTACTCACCGACAAAGGTGACACGGTTGAAATCAGCAAAAATAGATCCCACGTCAAGCACGTAAAGACGTACAATTTTACTGTGGCCGACCTGCACACGTACTATGTACTCGCAGGGGCCACGCCGGTGCTCGTGCATAACAGTTGTGGAGTGTTCCCCAATAAAATGCCGGGAACCCTTGACCGGGAGCTTGCTCTGGCGGACAGATTGGGTGCTACGCCTTCTGGTGTTGGATCTGCTGGCTTTGATTCCGCAGTCGGTTCCGGGACGGTCAAATGGGCGGTTCGGGAGGACGGAAGCCTTGTAGTCGTACCGAAGTTCGTCGATGGTCAAGAGATTTCACACTCGGTGCTCTCTCGCGGGGCCCCGGTTCGCGCGGCCGGTGAAGCTGATATCGCTGGCTCATCGGGGGACGGGTTCTTCGGGTTGGACATCAACAACCACAGTGGTCACTTCGAGCCGTCGAGTGAGAGTCTGCAAATCGGTAGGGATGCATTTGCTGCGGCGGGAGTTCATTTCTGATGATCAGACTAGATGATCTGACGTCGCTCGACCTGCGGTCGCTCTCTGAGGTCCTGGCCGCGCATGCTCCGATGGTCCCTGACCTGGGTAGCGGCGAGTGGCTTGGCATCGTTGAGCTGATGACGATGCGCCTAACCGACGAGTGCAGCTCTCTGCCCGTGGAGTCGTGGGCTACCTGTTCGCTGGCGCTCGCGTACGCTCTCGAAGCTGCGGTGGCCTCGGGCTCTATCGATCAGCGTGAGAGCGTGATTCGCCGCCTGAATCTCTCTGTGGCCCTGCTGCGGCAGGTTCCGGCGAACGCTGAAGTCGACATCCTGAATCCGGGACATCTAATCGACCTTCTATTTCAAGAGCTTCCGATTTCAAGCGAAGAAGCTCGTGACCTATCGGTAGATTGGCGCGCTCTCGACGTTGTGCAGATTCGGACTCTGAGGGCTGTTAAGAATCTCGTTTCGCCTGCTCTGAGTCTCGCGAGACTGGCTCCCAAAGAGATTGATGGGCGGTTGAAGGCATGGGAAGAAGTTTTCCCTTCGCTTCCATGAGTAGGTAACCGAGAAGGTCCGCCAGGACGAATTCTGGCGGGCCTTTTGGCGTTTTGACGGAAGCGATTGACGGAGCGACAACAACCCCGCACAAACACGGCCATCTGCGCACGTCACCGGACCGGCAAACCGCGCTCGACCTACATAAAAGCAGGTCGAAGGCTTCGCGTAGCGCACGTAATATGTGATGGCGGGGCCACGCCGGTACTTGTTCACAACAGCAACTGCGGTGACGTAATTCTGGGGCCTGGCGAGGGAACTACTGAGGTTGAACTCGCGATAGCGGCTGGTCGTGACGGCTCATGATCCCTGCGGTATGCCGTGTTCATGAGGTATGCGCAGGGAGGCAGGCTGACGCCGAAGGGGCAACAGGCCCGGGAGCGGGTGCGGTTGGAGGCCGGTGCGCGGTTCGGGCGGGGTGAGAAGACTGCCAAGATCGCTGCCGGGTTACGGGTGGGCAAGCGGCAGGTCGAGAAGTGGCGCCGGTCCTGGCGCGAGGGTGGCCTGGACGCGTTGCGGTCCAAGGGGCCGATGTCGGTGGAGCGGCTCTCACCCCGGCAGTGGGAGCGTTTGGAGCGGGAGCTGGCACGGGGACCGCTGGCGCACGGCTGGGACGAGGGCCAGGGCTGGACGCTGGTGCGGATCAAGACGCTGATCGGGCGAATGTTCCACGTCGGCTACACCGTGCCGGGCGTGTGGAAGCTGCTCCGGCGGCACGGATGGTCCGTGCAGGTGCCCGCTCGCCAGGCGATCGAGCGGGACGACGAGGCTGTCAAAGTGTGGAAGGACGAGGTGTGGCCGCGGGTGAAAGCACCGCGGCTGACCTGGGCGCCTACATCTGCTTCGAGGACGAAGCGGGCCAGGGGCTGAGGCCGCCGAAGGGACGTACCTGGGCACCGCGCGGCCAGACCCCGGTGATGCGGGTGCGCGGCAGCAACCGGGGCCGGGTCTCCGTGGCCGGGGTCGTGTGCTTCAGGCCCGGTGCGCGGTCGCACTTGTTCTACCGGCTGCAGGTGTGGCGTGGGCGCAAGGGTGAGCGCAAGGGCTTCGCCTGGCGGGACTACCGCGACCTGATCGTGCTTGCGCACCGCCAGCTCGGCGCCCCGATGGTGTGGGTGTGGGACAACCCGAACGTGCACCTGACCGGCGAGCTTGCGGGCTTCATCGCGGAGAACAAGGAGTGGCTGAGGGTGTTCCAGCTGCCCTCCTACGCTCCCGACCTCAACCCGACCGAGGGGGTGTGGTCGCTGCTGAAACGGTCGCTGGAGAATTTCGCCGCCGCCAATCTCGATCACCTCGTCCGCGTCATGAAGCGCAAGCTGAAGAAGATCCAGTACCGCCCGCACCTGCTCGACGGCTGCCTCGCCGAGACCGGCCTGATCATCGAGCCGCCTTGACCACCCCACCCGCTATCGCGAGTTCAACCTCAGTAAGAGCTGTCCCGTAACCCCAGGAGTTGCGCCACGGCCCTTTGGCCACGAGGGTCTCAGGCTCGGTCGTGGCTCCCTGAGGCATTGCGATCACGATGCTGGGTGCTGGACGACTCCAGCCACTGGCCCACCACGTCGTCCACTTCGTCCAGGGCCGGATCGCGACTTCCGCTGGGCGCGTAGGCCGGTGACCGGTCGGCGCGTAGTGGCAGATGTGCGCAGTACCAGGCCCGCCGGGCACCGGCTATCTCTGCGGTCGTGCCCGTGCGGAGATGGCCGAGCAATGCTGTCATGACCCTGCGGCGCCCGAATGCGTAGAGCGCCGGCTCGACGAACCAGCGACAGAAGCTTGGGTCCGGGTCGTAGACAGCAGCAGCCATCAGCGGATCGAAGAACTCCTCAGACAGGGTGGCGCGTTCCAGCAGTGGCCTTCGTGCGGCTCCGGCCAGGTGCCGCGCACGTCGGTCTTCAGGCACGTCGGCCGCAGCCTCAAGGTCCAGCAGGCGAGCCACCTCGGCTGCGCAGGCAAGGAACGTACGTGTGGATGTCTCGTGGCGGTCGCCTTCGCTCATGGCAGGATTCTCGACCACGGGCCTGGATAGCCCCGTTCTCCGGGCTGAGCACGCGCGCCTTCGGGAAGCTGGTGACGATACGGCGTCGTGCAGGTGCGGACACGGCCCGCAAGGGCCGGCCGTGGAGCCTTTCGCTGGAGGACCGGCGGCGACCGGCACGCCGGCAACAGCTGCGGGCCGCAGCCGCCGGAGCCCCTCGGCGGGACCGCCGGGTGGACCGCCGCGTGCGGACCGGCCGCCCCGAAGCGTTCTTCGTGTGAATCCTCCTGCTCGACCACGGAAACGACCGGAACCGGCCACGACGCGTCCCCCTCCGTGCGCCGTCACGCCTGCGCCCCTCGGGCCGGTGGCGTGCGGCGCGTTCTGCATCCTGCCTCCGAGCTGTAACGAGATCCCCGTCCCCGTCTGAGGCGAAACCATTGCCCGGCACGGAGCTCGTCCGCGGTCTCGGGGACGTGGCGGACGCCGAGGCGTGCGGCGGTCGCCTCGCCGTCGAGCCGCCCCGGCACGGCACGCGACACCACGCGTGTAAGCGGAGTGCGAGGGGAGAAGACAGAAGGGGCAAGGGGAGGAAGGGGTGGAGAGTGACGCTCATCGGGATACACGGCATCGGCCAGGACCGGATCGGTGTCCGGCAACTGGCCAGGGAATGGGGCGACGGGCTGAGCTCCGGGGCGCGGCGGGCCGGCATCCCGCAAGCCGGCCTGCCCGACCCGCTGTTCGACATCGTCTACTACGCCCACCTCTACCGGGGCGAAGCCGAAACGCTGGGCGAGGAGACCGCGTCAGAACACGAGATCGGTCTGGAAGAAGCCGAGTTCCTCCAGGCCGTACTCGCCGAACTCGACCCCGTGGCCGCCGCGGAGACCGCACCGCCGCCCGAGGTCCTCAACCGCTTCGTCGGAGCCTTCGCCTGCCCGGCCTGGCTGACCCGGACGATGCTCTGGGTGGACGAGCGCAGCAACCGGCAGGTCTCCGAGACGCTGGTGCGCCGACTCCGCCAGGTGTGGCGGTATCTGACCGAGCCCGCTCTCGCCGACGACATCAGGGGGCTGCTGCACGACCGCCTCACCGCGGCACCGGAGTCCCGCGTGCTCGCCGCCCACTCGCTGGGGTCCGTGGTCGCTGCCGACCTGGTGGCCCGGGGAGCCTTCCCGTCAGGCAGGAACCGCCTGGTGACGATGGGTTCCCCGCTGGCGTACGGGGTCGTTCGGGACCGGATGCTCGACGGGCGCGCCTTCCCCACCACCCTGCCGTGCGACTGGTACAACGTGCACGACCCGCGGGACGTGGTGACCGCCTCCCACGGCTTAGCCGGCCTCGTCCCCGGGGTCACGGACATCCGCATCGGCAACTGGCCGGGCAATGCCCACGCCGCCGCCAACTACCTCCGCCGTCCTCAGACCGCGCGTGCCCTCCTCGACCCGCAGGAGCCCGCGTGAGCGCCGCCGGCGAAGTGCCGGACACGACCGGTGCAGCGCCGACCGTGCGGGAGGACGACGCCCCCGTCGGCCGCCGTCGCCTGGTGATCTTGGCGGCCTCCGCCTACGACGACGAGTCGACCGACTTCCGCGACAAGATCGACCGTCAGGTCGCCACGGTCATGCAGTGGTTCGGCCCGACGGCGGGCCCCTCCGGAGCCGGTACCGGGGAACCGGGGCACGGGACCTGGGCTCCGAACGCCCCGGCCGCGAACGCCCCGGCCCCGGGCTCCCCGGCCCCGGAGCCCGAGGTGTTCCACCACGACCTGCGGGACCTCCCCGGCTACTGGGACTTCCTCAACAGCGGCGCCTTCACGGGGCTCGAGCCGGAGGACGCGCTGGTCCTCTACCTCACGGGGCACGGCTGCGCCCTCCCCTCCCACCGGCACTTCATCGAACTGCCCGAAGGCGAATCCGGGCGCTCCTGGAGGCGCCTCCTCACCAGCGAGGTGGTGGAGCGCGCTCTGGACTCGGGGGCCGAGCAGGTCCTCGTCCTCGCCGACACCTGCTACGCCGGCGCCCTGAAGAACGACCTGTACCGCATACAGGTCGACTTCGCGCCGCAGCTGGCGGACGGCCCGTCGCCGGTGGTCATCGGATCGTCCGACTTCACCCGGCCGACCCTGGTGGGCGAGTTCACCCGTCTCCTCGGCGACGTGCACGAGGTGCTCGGGCGCGGCGGCCCCTGCGACAGCCGCTACTTGAGCCCCGCCCAGTTCCTCTCCGAACTGGCGACCCGTGCCAGGTCCATCGGCACGGACAGGATCAGCCCGGTGAAGATACTCCCCGACGCGATCGTGCTGTCGGAGGTCCCGAGCCTCTGCCTGCCCAACCCGGGCTACCGGCCGACCGCCCCACCGGTCTCCGCCGCACGCCACGACCTGGTGGCGGGGGCGGGTGGCATCGACTCCTACTGGACGGCGAAGGCCAGCGGCAGGGACGGCGACAACGACCCCGGCTGGTACTTCTCCGGGCGCGCCTCGCTGCTCCGCGAGCTGACCGGCTGGCTCGCCGGCGGCGAGGGCGTCCTGGTGGTCGCGGGCGAGGTCGGGTCGGGCAAGTCGGCCCTGCTCGCCCTGGCCGTCCTGCTTTCCGATCCGCTGTTCACCGGCGATCCGGCCCACCGGGACCGGCTCGCCGCACTGCCCGCCGACAGCCGCCCCGAAGCGCACGCCGTCGACGCGGCCGTCCTGGCCCGCGGGAGGGACGCCGACGGCGTGGCGTCGGCCCTGGCTTCGGCGCTCGTCCAGGACGGCTCCTGGGAACCCGATGACGCCGCGAGCGGGGTGGACGACCTCGTCCGCCAGGTCGAGCACCGCCTTGCCGGACGGTCGGAGCCGCTGACCCTGGTGGTGGACGGCATTGACGAGGCGCTGGCGCCCGCCCGCGTGGTGTCGGAGGTGTTCACGCGGCTCTGCCGCCTCACCACGGACGACGGACGGTGCGCCGTCCGCCTCGTGCTGGGACTGCGGCGCCCTCGTGGGGACGACGAGCGCGGCACGCCGCTCGCCCCGCTGCGCGATGTCGTCGACGAGGGATCGTGGGCGACGCTGCGCACCGACGGCCCGAAAACCGTCGACGACGTGGCCTCCTACGTCGCCGCCCTGCTCGCGAGCCCTGACCCGACGACCGGAACCTCGCCCTACCTCGGCGACGAGCGGGCCGCGCAGGAAGCGGCCCGCTCCATCGCCACCGAGGTGTCGCCCTCCTTCCTCGACGCCAGGCTGGCGGCCCGGCGGCTGCGCGCCGGTGCCTCGGTACAGGACCTGGAGGACCGCGCGTGGCAGCAAGACCTGCGCGGCGGCACCGAGCGCCTGCTCGCCGACGACCTCGCGGACGTCGCCCGGCACACCGGGCTGCCCGCCACCCGGCTGCGGGCGGTGCTGCGCTCCACCGCCTTCGCCCTCGGTTCCGGGCTGCCCGCCGGGGAACCCTGGCGCGCGACGGCGTTCGCGCTCGCCACCGGACAGGGCGCTGGAAGCGGCAGCGGACCGGGAGCGGACCGGGAGTTGCTGGTCGACCCCGCCCTGATCGACGAGGCCGTCGACCACGTCCTCACCGGGCGGCTCGCCGGTTACCTGGTGGCCGGGGCGGAGGACGGCCGACAGGTCTACCGCCCCGCCCACGAGCGGCTCACCGAGCTGCTGCGCGGCGACGAAACGGACTGCGCGGCGGCCGAGAAGACGGTGGCCGGCGCCCTGTGCGACCTGGTGCGCGACTGGGACCAGGACGTGCCGCCCCACCCCTACCTGCGGCGCCACCTCGCCCGCCACGCCCTACGCGGCGGGATCCTGGACGACGAGCACCTGCCCGCGGCGTTCCTGCTGTGGGAGTCGAGCAGCACGGTGCGATCCCTGCTCGGCGTGCCGGCGCCGGACGCGCAGGGCAGCCGGAGGCTGGCGGCCTGGTCCCGTTTGGAACCGTACCTGGCGCAGGCGGAGTTGCCGCCCGGCCCGGCCCGCGCCAGCAGCCTGGCGTTCAGCAGCACCGGCCTCGGCGTGGACCCGGGCCTGCGCCCGGGCGCCCTTGCCAGCCACTGGTCGCGCTGGGCCAACCCGGTCAACCTCCTGGCCGCCACCGGACGGTCCGTCGAGGCCATGTGCGAGCTGCGGAATCCGGACGGCCTGCGGTTGCTCGCCGCCGCCGGCGCGGATGGCGAGGTGCGGTTCTGGGACATGAGCACGGGCGAGCCGTACGGCGTGCCCCTCACCGGTCACAGGGGAACCGTGTGGGAGCTCCTCGCCGTTCCACAGCCCGCCGCACCCCAGCGCGACGGCGGGGACCTCCTGGCGAGTGCGGGCGAGGACGGCGTGGTCCGGGTGTGGGACCCCTTCCAGGGTGTGCTGCTGGCCGAGGTGGAGACGGGCGAGGCGCTCTTGGCGTTGAGCGCGCTGGAGCGACCGGGGGGACGGCTGCCGCTGCTCCTGACCGGAGGCGAGCAGGGCGCCGTGCGGGTGTGGGATCCGGAGGCGGGTTCCCCGGCCGCGCGCCTGATCCGCACCCTGCCGATGGAAGCCGCTGCGCAGGACGGGGAGCAGAGCGGCAAACGGCTCCCCTCCGCAACCCGCAAGCTCCGTGGGCTTCCCCAGGGCATCAGGAAGACGGCGCGGGAGTTCCTCACCCAGGGTTCGCCTCCCCCTCCCCGGGCGTCGTCCGAAACCGTGCTCCCGCCCACACGCGTGGACCGGCTCCTGACCCTGCACCTGCCCGGTGGCCCCACGCTGCTCGCGGGCGCGGGGAAGGACGGCACCGTATGGATCTGGGACCTTCCGGAAGGCACCCTGCGCCACGCCCTCACCGGCCACCAGGATGCCGTCCCCGCCCTGGCACGGACCACGACGAAGAACGGCCGGCACCTGCTGGCGAGCGCGGGCAAGGACGGCACCGTGCGCCTGTGGGACCCGCTGAGCGGAACCGAGGTGGGCAGGCCCTACAGTGCGCCGGTGCGGTTCCACGCGGTGGCAGCGGTGACCCGCCCGGGCGGCGGCCACCTGCTCGCCGTCGGCGACAGCCTCCAGGAAGTCACCCTCCTCGCCCCGGACACGATGAAGCCGGTGGAACCGGCGCTGGCCGGGCACCGAAACTCCCTACGGGCCCTGTGCGCCCTCACCGACACGGCCGGCCCCGCCCTGGCTTCCGGCGACTTGGCGGGCGACATCCGCATCTGGCGGCTCACCGGAGACGCTCCGCCCGGCGGACGCCCCGACCGCCTCGGCATGAACCCGTTCCCGGTGACCTACCTGTCCACCGGTGGTGCAGGAGGGTTGCTGGCCACCGCGAACGACGAGCGCCGCGTCCGCCTGTGGGACGCCGACACCGGCGGTTCCGTCGGGGAGATCCCGCACAACGCCTCGCAACTGACGGCCGTGCCCAGCACCAGGGGCGACGGCAGCGCGCTGCTCGCCTTCGGCTCGAAGGGCCGGCTCATGCTCTACGACCCGGTAAGCCGCAAACTGTTGGCCAACACGACCGAGACGGGACCCCAGACCGAGGAACTGTGCGTCCTCCCCGTCGACTCCTCGAAAACGCTGCTCGTGGCCGGCCACAACTCCGGAACGCTGCGCGCCCATTCCCTCCCCGACCTCGCTCCGGCGACCGAACCCTGGGAAGCGCACGACGCAGTGCGCGCGCTGACCGCCGTGCGGGCCGGTGGTCGCACCCTGCTGGCCAGCGCGGGCGCGGACGGGGCCATCCGCATGTGGGACCCGCTCACCGGGCGGCTCGTCAGAGAGTTCCAGGAGCCGAGCTCCCCTGCCTGGCCGGTACTGGCCGCCGTGCCCGCGCCCGACGGGAACGGCGACTGGCTCGTGAGCGCGGACCAGAGCGATTCGATCCGGTTCTGGGATCCCCTGACCGGAGCCGAGGCCGGCGAACCGCTGTGCCAACCCGGTGGCGTGCGGGTCCTGTGCCCGGTACCGCTGCCGGACGAACGGACCCTCCTGGCCAGCGGCGGTAGCCTCCGGGAGAACCTTTGCCTGTGGGACCCCGTCACACGCCGTCAGGTGGACGCGGTGGTTGCCGCAGGCCTGCTCACCGGCCTGGCCGTCCGCCCCGGCACGGCCGAACGCCCACCACGGCTCTTCGTCTCGGGCCGTGGCCTCGCCTGCTTCCAGATCGGGGGATGAGCCACCCGTGCCGGGCAGCTGCCCGGCTTGGTCCCCGGGACCTCCGCCGCAGGGTTCTCCCGCCCAGGGGTGCCGGGTGTGGTGCACGAGGCTCTGCCGCTCGTGGCTTCCCGTGATCGGCCGCCCGGCGCCCCATGACGACTCGGCTGCCCCTGGTGAAGTCCCTTGAGGGCGGGAGAAGCTCCCCCATAGGCTCGGCAGTTCAGGGCCGGGCACGGGAAGACGGGGTGGGGGAATGAGCAGGAGCAGTGCGTGGGGCCGGTTCCACGAGTGGCCTTTGCGGGAGCGCCTCTTCGTGGCCCTGGTGGCCTACACCACGGTGTTCCTGCTGCTGTTGCTCTTCCTTCCCCTGCGCCATGCGGCAGTCATCTGCGCACCGTTCTCCGGGTTCTTCGTCCTGCTCGTGGGCCGAGGCCCCGGCAGGCAGTGACCCCCGTTCCGCGGAGGAGGGGGCGGGCCGGGAGAGGTGGTGCGGGGGCCATCGGCGCGTACGCGTGCGGGCGGCGAGCGGCTACAGGAGGGCCTGGTACTCCGGTGACGGCTCGGCCAGTTCGGGGCGCTCCACCATGTAGCGGTCGCCGTAGACGATCTGCATCGCCCAGTGCCACGCCTCGTCGTGGAAGACCAGCCCGCGGAAGGGCTTGTCAGCCGGCTCGTACGGGTAGAACTCCATGGCGTCCTGCATGGCCGCCGCCGGCGTCATCCCGCCGTGGTGCTGCATGACCCATGCGTAGGCCCGCCGCTCGGACTGCAGGTAATCGACGTACTCGGCTTCGCTCCATGTCACGCCCCCACCGTAGAACAGCCCCACGAGGGGATGACCGGCCGGGTGCGCCGCGCGGCCGTCGCCGCGGCGGGGGCGGCCCTCACCACACCAGCCCCACCGCGAGCGCCGCGATGAGCACGCCCGAGGCGAGGGCGGTGGCGAGGCGGGCGCGGGGGCCCGTGAGGGCCTTGCCGAGGAGGGTGCCGCCGCCGGCGAGGAGCAGTTGCCAGCTCGCGGAGGCGGCGAAGGCCGCGAGGACGAAGGCGGCGGCTTCGACGGCACCCGTGGTCGGGTGTCCGCCGAGGACGAGGGCGGTGAAGTAGAGGACCGTCAGGGGGTTGAGGACGGTGATCCCCAGGAAGGTCAGGAAGGCCCGTCGGGGCGCGGCCGGGAGCTCCGGGCCGGTGGCCGCCCCGCTCCGGTGGGCCCGTACGGCCTGGTGGGTGGAGCGCGCGGCCAGGGCGAGGAGGACGAGGGCGGAGGCCCAGCGCAGGGGCGTCGTCACCGGTGCGAGGAGGGGGACGAGGGCGGCGCCGCCGAGCACCGCGAGGAGGGCGTACAGCCCGTCGGCGGCGGCGATGCCCAGGGCCGCGCCCGCCCCGGTGCGCCACGGGGAGCGGGCCGCGACCGCCACCAGGTGGGCGCCGACCGCGCCGACCGGGATCGCGATGCCGTAGCCGGCGAGCAGGCCGGCCACCACCGCGGCCGTCATGCGACGGCGGGGATCGCGCCTCCGGGGGAGCCGGGCCGCTGCTGTCGGCGGTAGTCCGCGCCGTCCTTCGTGCGGCTGAGGAAGCCGCCGATCACGAGGTACCGGCGCAGCGCCGGGAAGTCGTCGTGCACGGTGCTCAGGGCCTCGTTGACCTCGGACTCGCGGTAGGTGCGGTCGGCGTCGAAGAGGGTGGCCGCGAGGTGCGCGAGGAGGGCCTCGCGGCGGGCGGGCTTCCGGGGGATCGTCGTGAGGCGCCCGTCGGCGGAGAACAGCTCCGTGACGGGGCGGGCGGCGGTACGGCTGGTCATGGCCGTGAAGCCTGGTTCCCGCCGCCCCCGGGCCGCAAGGGGTTTTCCCGGGTCAGGGCCGCACGATGATGTTCACGGCCTGCTGCACGTTCGGGATGACCGGCGGGAATCCGGACCGTTCGAGGATCGGCCGGGCCTTCTCCATAAAGGCCAGGAAGTGCTCCTCCGAGGCGAAGAAGTCGACCATCCGCCATCCGCCGCTGCCGTCCGGCCCGGCGGCGTGGGCGAAGAACCCCTCGGGCGGAAACCATTCGGCGTCCTGGATCTGCCGGGTGGTCTCCTCGTACTGCTCCTGGGTCCCGCCGGGGATCTCGACGGTGACGATGACGGCCATGGTCCTTCTCCTGGGGGTGCGGGGGCTCCGGCCCCCAGCAGAGCAGCCGGTCTCCGCACCCGCACGGCGGCGGCCCCCGAACGGGCGAGCCGGCCGGGGCGCCGGCGCGGCCTCGCCTTCCTCCGCGGGGCCCCCGCCGGTGGGTGGGGGCCGGAGGGCCGGTGGGGCCGCGGGTCAGATCCGCTGCGTCCGCAGGAAGGCGGTGAAGGCGGCCCAGGCGGCCGGGGTGGCGGTCAGTTCGCCCCGGGCGCGGTCCTTGGTGTCGCGGACGCGGACGCGGGCGAGGTCGTCGGCGACTTCGACGCAGGCGTCGTTGTCGGCGCCGCTGTAGGTGCTCTTGTGCCAGTTCGGAGAGGTCTCAGTCATCGTGTTCCTTCGCGATAGCACGCATCAGTTCCGTGGAGGCCCGGACGCCCAACGCACCCTGCTGCAACAGATCATAGACACGCTGAAATCGCATCACCTCTGCTGGTTCCTCGGTGTAGTTGCCCGTGCTGAAGCCCTCGGTGTACGCGCCGCGCTCCCCCCGCGGAAGGGTGAGGAGGGCGACGGAGCCCGGCACCGGGGTCCCCTTCAGGGGAAGCACCTGGATGTTCACGTTGGGGCGCTCGCCCATGGTGAGCAGGTGCTCGATCTGCTCCCGCATCACCGGGGCGCCACCGAGGTCGCGGCGGAGCGACGCCTCGTCGAGCACGATCATCATCCAGGGCGGGTCCGACTGGTCGAGCACGGCCTGCCGCTCCAGTCGGCGGTCCACGAAGCCGGAGATCTGCGTCGGATCGCCCGCGAGGCCCGCCTCCATCACGGCGCGGGCGTATCCGGCGGTCTGGAGCAGGCCCGGCACGACGATGGAGAACTCGTGTATGGCCGTGGCTTCGAGCTGTCGCCGCATGTAGGTCTTCGCGTAGTCCCGCACGTTCTGGTCGGTCAGGATCTTCACGAGGTGGACCAGGGCGCCGGGCGGTAAGCGCAGCACGATCTCCAGCTTCTTCGCGAGGTCCCGGTCCGGGGGGTCCTCGCCGCGCTCGATCTCGGAGATCCGGCTGCCGCTGCTGAAGACCTTCGCGGCCAGGTGGGCCTGCGTCCAGTCGCGCCCGAGGGCGAGTCGTGCCTCGCGGACCATGTTCCCGAGGTACTGCTCGACGCTGTCTCCGGGGTCCAGTTCCTTCGCTCCTGGCATATGCCTCGTTCCTCACCTGCGCCATGGAACTCAACTCCTGGTGAGCGTAGGTGCGGTGGCGGCATCGTGGAGGCGTTCCGGAGGAGAACCACCAGAAGGAGAGCCCCCCATGCACGCGTCGACGAACGCTCCCCCGATCCGCCCCGTCTCCGAGCGCGAGGCCGCGCAGGTGTACGTGGACCTCAAGGCCGCGATGGACGGGGCGGGGCTCCCCACGGACGGGCTCTACCGGGACGTGACCCGCGGGCCGGGCGGCGACGTGCACCGGTACGGGCTCGGTGTCGTCACCGTCGCCGGCGCCAAGCGCCTCACCGCGCTGCTGCGTGCCACCCGGTCGACCGGGTGAGGTACCGGGTCGGCGACGTCGTGACCGACGCGCGGCGGGCGCTCACCGGCCGGGTGCGGGACGTCCGCGGGGACGCGCTGGTCCTGGTCCGGCCCAGCGGCTACCGGTGGGAGGCGGAGGCCGCGCAGTGCTGGACGGCCAGCCCGGCGGAGCGCGCCGGCCTGACCCCGAGCGGAGCCGTGCGCGTCATCAGCACCTCGCCGTCGCCGGTGCGTCGCTCTTCCTGACCGCCGTGGCCGTGGGCGCGCTCGGCGCCGCCCTGTGCCTCCGCGTTCCGTAGGGAAACCGTCCGACACGTGCCGCGGGGCGACGACCGTCGGCGGCCACGGCCGGGTCCTCCGGAGGGGTCAGGCCGTGGGGCCCGGCGTACGGGAGGTGATCCCGCGCCGGTCGGCGAGCCGGACGACCACCAGGCAGAACAGCGGCGCGAAGACCAGCTCGGTCGCCAGGGCCTCCCAGGGCGCGTCCGCGGCGGTGTCGTCATCGGCCAACTCCCCGAAGACCGCGGAGAGCGAGAACGCGATCAGGTTGTTCACCGTGTGAATGGCGATGACCGCCTCCAGGCCGCCCGTACGGATGGTGAGCCAGCCCCACCAGGCCGCCGAGTAGCACAGCAGCAGGAAGCCCGACAGCTGTCCGAAGCCGTGGGCGAGGGCGAACAGCACCGAGGCCACGGCCACCCCGGGCCAGGGCGAGCGGAGGAACCCGCCGAACAGCTGGACCAGCCAGCCGCGGAAGACGAACTCCTCGGCGGCCGCCTGGAACGGCACGAGCGCCCACAACACGACCAGGCTCAACAGGAGTTCGGGCCAGCCGGGGACCTCTCCGCCCACGACCTCGGAACCGTCCTGGAACAGGCTCCACACGAACAGCACCAGGTTCTGGAGGACGAGCACGCCCAGGGCCAGACCGAAGCACCATCCCAGCCATCCCCACCGCAGCCGCCCGACGACCGACACGAGGGTGCCGACGGGTCGCTTCCCGCACACGCGGACGGCGATCAGCACGGCCGGGATCCACGAGGCGAGGGACACCAGCAGAACGGCGTTGTCGAACAGCGGATCGGCGAAGAAGCTGTCGCTGTCCTCCGGAGCCCACTCCAGCCCCAGGACCGCACTGACGATGACGGCGCCGAAGAACACGAGAAGCAGCCCGGCCAACATCAGCGCAGCGGCGAGGAAGAACTCCCCGGTCCGCGCCCCACCGCCCTGCCGCCCGTTGCGCCCCTGCTCGTGGTAGGCGGATCCCGGTGGCGCGGCGACCGGTCCGGGCGCCGGCGCCGGCGGCCCGGGAAACGGCGGCCCGGGAAACGGGGGACCCCACCCGACCGGCGGAGAGGGCCAGGGTTGCGCGGGCGGCACCGCGCCCTGCGGGGGGCGCGCCCAGGGGTCGTGGGGGTGCTGCGGGGGTCCTGGTATCGGGTCGGACATCGTCTGCTTTCTCGGGCCGGGCCTGCACGGAGTGCTGTTCCTGGAGTCTCCCATCCGCCCCGGACGGGCTCGGGAAGCGGGGAACGTCAGCGGGCCGCAGGGCCCGGGGGCCTTTCGCGTCCCCGGTCGAGCTCTTCCCTGACGCGGTCGCGGAGGAGCTCGTACTCCTCGCGGAGCCTGCACCACTCCGTGGCGGGCGGGCGGGGGATGACGGTCCCTCCGATGACGAGCTCCTCCGGTCCGAACTGCTCCCGGGTGAGGTCGATCTCGATGCCCGTGCCCAGGCGGTTCCACCAGTGGTAGTCCACGCGCTCGCCGTTCACATGGACTTCCCCCCGGATCAGGTCCCCTCCCAGGAGGTCGTTCACCACCATGGCGGTGACACCGCACTGGTCGCGGGCCGGATTGTCCGGGCTCCAACGCGACCGGAACTCGGGAGTGCAGGTGTCCGCGCTCCAACTGCTGCGGACGGCCCGCTCGATGTCGGCGAGAAGATACGGCGTCATGCCGCCGATGCTCTCAACCGGCGCTGACACCCACGGTCGCGCGAGGACGGTCGGCTCCGTCGGCTCGGTCTCGGTGCCCCGGTCGAGTCCTGGTCGACCTCCTTCATGGCACCGGCGTCGATTCATCCCTCAAGGCGGGGGAAGCGCGACCTCGTGTCGCTCCGGCCGCACGCCCTTCCGCGGGCGCGACGGCCCAACGGCACCGGGGGCGGCCGGAGGTGGGACCGGCCGCCCCCGGTGCACGGCGGGAAGCGGGTGGATCAGACGCGGCCGAAGAACAGGCTGCCCGGGGCGTCCGGGTCGTTGGAGAGGTAGTGCTCGCGCACCGCACGGATGAACTCGTGGCGCGAGATCACGCCGTCCCCGTCGGTGTCCAGCTTGACGAACACATCCATGGCGTCGGGCGCGTCGCTCTTCCAGACGTCCCTCAGGAAGCGGGCGAACTCGTCCTTGCCGATCTCGTTGTCGCCGTTGACGTCGATGACGTCGAAGATCGCGTGACCGCCGCCCTCGGTCACGTTGAGCCGGCTGGTGTCGATGGCGGCGAGGCGGTTGGCCGTGACGAACTGGTCCTTGGTGAGCCGGTCGCCGTCCACGTCCGCGTGGCGCAGCAGCTCCAGCCAGTAGATCTGGCAGAAGGTGTGGAGGGCCCTGGCCCGCCGGTCGTCCTTGCTCAGGCCGTATGCCTGGATGTAGCGGTCGGCCATCTTCTGGTAGTCCGCCCAGTCCAGGTAGCCGTTGCGGTCGGCGTCCAAGGCGTCGAAGCTGCGCTCGAGCTTGGCGGTGATGATGTCCTGCACCGTCGTGGTCATGACCGGCCTTTCGTGATCTTGCCCTGTGGGTTCCTCCAGCATGGGACCCACCGCACGGAAAGGACCTCGATATCCGCATATGCCACCTGATCTAGTGATCGCTTTCCGGTCACCGTCACACGCGCGGCGCGCGCGGTCCGAAGCCCCGTCGCCGACGGTCGACGGTCGACGGGCCCCTTCGGGGCCGGGACCGCACGACCGCTCGCGAGCCGGGACGGCCCCGGTAAGGACGGGAGGGGCCCGTCACGGATCGGGAGAGGTCCCTCCGGAGGCTTCCGAACAGCCCAGCTCCTTCTGGGCGAAGCTCATGAACTTCTCGGTCAGCCCGATGAGACGACGCTGCGCCGCAGGCGCATCGCCCCTGCTGTCCCCGTCCAGACGTAGCTCGATCTTGTCCCTGGAGTCCGGCTTCCGGCAGTAGAAGTACGTCACCGTCCCCACCGCGCCGCTCGATCCCCAGACCAACCCCCCTTCGCCGACATCGATGGATCGGCCCCCGGCCTTCTCCCAGGTGCTCCAGTCGAGGTCGAACCCCCCGGGCTCGCGCCTGGCCGCAGCCGTGAAGGGGTTGTTGCCGTCGACGTAGACCAGACACGTCACCGACGCCTTCCCGCCGTACAAGTCGAACGGCAGCCGTGTCTGAGGCCGCGCCGTCTCCCCGTCGTGGAGGAGGGGTTCCACCTCGGAGTCCGTGAAGGCGCCCCAGCACACGCGCGCCGGCACCTCGGGGCGGTGCGACTGCGGAGGGGAAGAGCATCCACCGAGCAGTGCAACGACCGTCAGGGCGAGCACGCCCACGGGGACGGTTCGAGTGCGTCGCCGCGTCATTCCGTGCCCGCTTCCCGAAACCACCGGGTCGCGCCCCGTGGAGCGAGCCGTCCCCATCGCCCTCGAAGCCACTCCTTGGAGGTCCTTGACGTCAGTCGGGCTCAGGTCTGCATCTCGCGCCGCAGCCGAAACGGCCCGTGCCGCGGAGACTTTGGCCGCCCCTTCAGCCCGTGAGTACCCGTCGGTCGATTCCCTACGAGCTTCGCTTGTCGTGTCCTTCTCGCCGGTTTCCAGGGATGACTCCGTAACGTCCTCCTGCACCCACTCCAGAACATCACCGGCAAAAGGAACAAGTTCCAAGTACTTACCACCCGCAGCCGAGATCACTCGGTTGACCCACTTCGCCTCATCCCCCGCTGCCTTGTTGAACTCGGCATCTTCGTGAAGCTGGCTGTCCTGCACCGCCTGTGCCCGGGCTTCTGACATGACGCCCGCGATCTCACCACCCGGGTGTACGGCGTCACCAATGGCGGCATCAATTTCACCGTGCTGGCCCCTGTGCGCCAGAACTTGGTGCACCAGGACCGTGGTGTAAGCCTGCTGGGCATTCGTGATCGCACCATACGCGCTGGGGTCCTGGGCCACTACGCCTGGGAAGGCTCACTGCCCGCCGAGTCGGAGCACAACAGCCACGTACAGGCTCACAGACACCGTCAGAAGCAGAAAGCTGAGAAGCGTGTGGACGACGAGACCTTGTCCCGGGGTAAGGCCGAGATGGGCCCGGGCCGCACGGCTCACCCGGGGCCCGGGGACACCCCGCGCGGCGTTCGCGTCCGCTTCCTCGATCGCTCGTCGCAGCTTCCTGCGGCTTCTCTCGGTCGTGATGCCGAGGCGCACACCATGGGCGTCACGCACCACGAGGGCGCGGTACGCGCCGCCGTACGAGAAGGTCGTCAGTAGCCGGACCGTGGTGATTCGGTTCAGGTCGACGGACCGTTCGCCGGTCAGGGTGCGCGCGGTCAGGATCGACGACGAATGCCGGAACGGGTCCTGCTCCTCGCACAGTGCGGGGAGGAGGACGAAGCCGACGATCCCGCACAGCAGGCCGAGCACGATCGGTGTGCCTTCGGGAACCGCCCCCGTCCGGGCCAGTCCGTAGCCGCCGAAGGGCAGCAGAAGGACCGTCACCGCCAGGCCCGATCCCATACGCGCACGGGCCACGCTGCGGGCCGCGACCGCTTCCGTTGTTGCTCCCACCGAACACCCCCCGTTTCTGCCGGCAGGCACGATCATGCATCCGCGGCAGATCTTGCCGCACTGCCGGTGTCCGGCAGTCTTCGGCTCGGGATCCGCCGGGACAGGGCCTCGCCAGGTTGCACCAGTTCGGTTCCCCGAAGGGCATCTGCCTGCTCCCTCGATCTTCGTGGAGAAGCTCTGGCGGCTGAGGTCGGTGTTCTCCGCCGTGGTCGGCTTCGTCCCCCTCGTCCTGGTGACGCTGGTCCCGTTCCAGAGCTGGCTGCTGGATCGCCGCAGCTCTCGTCCTGCTCCCACTCGACGACGGCCGAGCCATCTGAATGATGACGCAACGTCATGAGCCATTACGGGGAGAGGTTCACTGTCCGTCGACCTCCGAAAGCAGCAGCTCGCTGATCTGGAGGGGGTTGTCATCGACGTTCACGTGTCCGAGGCCGCTGTCCCTCGGGAAGAAGCGGGATGCGTAGGAGCCGGCCAGTTCGGCTCGTTCCGCGCCGCTCAAGGGGCCCATGAGCGCTTCGACGGCTCGCGGGCACGTGTCCTTGCGCTGGGTGGCCGCGAGTTCGGACCGCACCGTCCGGGTCATGAGCGCGCAGGCTTCGTCACCGTCCTCTGAACCGAGGGCGTTCAGGAACGCCTTGCCGGAGTCCTCCAGATCCCCGAGGTCCGCGCAGGTCTCCCGGACCGCAGAGAAGATCCCGGTACCCCCGACCACGAGCAGCAGGCCCAGCACCCACCAGATCAGCAGGAGTCCTTTGTCCCGCCCGTTCGTACGGACCAGTACGCCTCATCCCCCCGCTGCCGCAGCCTGTGCGCCGGCCGGCGTGCTCCTCAGCGGAGGGGTCTCCGTACGGGACTCGTTACGGGTCGCTTCGAGGCGGGGAGAGGGGTGCTTCACCCGTACGGGGGTTCTTCGCACGGAGTGTTCTGGTGGACGGGCTCCACCCGGTACGTTCACGCAAAACGGCCCCCGTCGATGGTTCGCACCCATCGGCGAGGGCCTCAACCACCAGTGGAACAAGGCCTCCACCGTGATCTACCGAAACTTTAACGCGCCCGCGCGCGCCTTCACCCCGTTCTCCCACGAGATCATCCGGCACCCCCGCCTGAGCTCCGACGCCGTGCGGCTCCTGACCTGGCAGCTCTCCCTCCCCCGGGACGCCCGGGAGTCGCTCTCCCGCTCCGCCGAACGCGCCCGGATCGGGGCATGCGCCTTCGGGCGGGCCAAGCGGCAGTTGAAGGAGGAGGGCTTCGTGCACGAGCGGCGGGTCCAGGTCGCCGGCGGACGCTGGACCACCCACCAGCTCGTCTCCGCAACGCCGTTGACCGCCGGAGAGGCCGCGAAGGTCTTCGCGCGGTTAGCCGTCGCCGTCACCGGGACCCCCGCACCGGAGCCCCGCGCACCCGAACCGCCCCCGTCCGCGCCGTCTGCCCCGTCCGCGCCCTCTGCCCCGTCCGCACCGGGGCCCCGGAAACCGGGTGTCGGTGATCCGGCCGTCGGTGCACCGGTGCCCCCGCGCACCGACGGTCATCCAGAGAAAGACCCAGGGGAAAAGACCTCCCACCATCCGGCCGGGGCGACGGAGACGGCCGGGGAAGCCGGAGGGGCCGCCCACCTCGAAGCGGGGCGGGCGTTCGTCGGGGCGCTGCCGCTACTCTCCCCCGCCCTGCGGCACGTGCCGCCCGGCATGCGCGAGGAGCTCGCCGGGCTCGTCGCCCGCTGGCTGGCGGACGGCCACTCCCCCGCCGACGTGCAGGCGCACATCCTGCGCGGCCTCCCCGGGGACGGGACGCCCGTCCGGCGCCCCGGTGGCCTCGTCCGCCACCTGCTGCGCGAGGTGCCGCCCCGGGAGCTCCCCCCGCCCCCTCCGTCCGGGCCGCGGGTGTCCGCGCGGCTCGCGGGGGCGCGGGAGTGCTCCGGCGAGCACACCCAGGCGACGCTGTTCCGGCCGGTGGCGGACGAGACGCTGTGCCGGGCGTGCGTTCCGCAGGCTGGGGACGTGCACGCCACCCTGACGGAACACGCCCGGTGCACCTTCGGGGACGCGTACCGGCCCGCACCGCCGTGCGACCGCGAGCACGACGAGGGCTCCTTCGTCGAGCTGCTGACGTTCGCCGACGCGGCGGAGCACCGCCCCGGGCCGGAATGACGGACGGGCGGGCGGCACCGGCCGCGAAGACCTCGCCGGACTCGGGCTGCACGCCCCGCCGCTCGACCTGTCCACCACCTACCCCTCGTACGACGCCCGGGCCGAGGCCGCC
>NZ_JBHYMK010000073.1:0-33500 GCF_042743065.1 Streptomyces sp. NPDC058872 | reverse complement strand
TCCTTGTTGCGCGGGGCACGGGCGGGCCCCCCCCCCCCCAGCGCGGGGCCGGGGGCGCCGCGGCCCGCCAACGCCCCCGCCGGGCGCCGGGGGGGGGGGGGGGGCCGGGGGCGCGCCCCCCGCCCCCGTTCCCGTTCCCCTCCCGTCGACTGCCGGCCGGGGGAGCGCCGTCCGGTCGTGGGCCCCACCGGGGAGGGCGCCCGGTCACCCCACGGGCCGCCCGCCCCGCCCGATCGCCCCCGTCCGGCCCTCCCGCACGGTACGGTCGGGACATGGCCATCCGCGCGGTGCTGTGGGACATCGACGACACGATCTTCGATTACGCCCGGGCCGACCGTGCCGGCATGAGCGCGCACTTGACGGCCGAGGGCCTGGCGGGCGGGGACGACTCCGTCGACCGGGCCCTTCTCCGTTGGCGGGAACTCACCACGCTGCACTGGCGGCGGTTCGAGGCCGGCGGGGTCGACTTCCTGGAGCAGCGCAGGGACCGGGTCCGGGACTTCCTCGAAGAGCCCGGGCTGGGCGGCGCCGAGGCCGACGACTGGTTCGAGCGGTACGTCGCCCACTACGAGGCGGCCTGGGAGCTCTTCCCCGACGCGCTGCCGGTGCTCGACCTCCTGGCGGACGGGTACCGGCACGCGGTCCTGTCGAACTCCAGCATCCACAACCAGGAGCGGAAGCTCCGGGTCCTGGGCGTGCGGGACCGTTTCGAGGTCGTGCTCTGCGCCGCCGAACTCGGAGTGGCCAAGCCGGCCCGGGAGGCCTTCCACGCGGCCTGCGCCGCCCTCGACCTGCCCCCGCAGGAGGTGGCGTACGTGGGCGACCAGCCCGACATCGACGCCCGGGGAGCAGGGGAAGCCGGGTTGCGGGGGATCTGGCTGGACCGCGCCGACACGGGCGGTCGGCCGGAGCTGGACCGGATCACCGACCTCCATCAGCTCCCCGCCCTGCTCCGCGGGGATACCCGTTTTGGAGCACCGTCCACCTTCGGGTAATGTTCTTTCTGCGCCGAGGGGAACAAGCCGAAAGGCAAGAACCCGGAAAGCGCAAGCCGAACAAGATTCCCCCTGGTGGGGGAGGTTGTCCCGGTGGCCTATGGTGTAATTGGCAGCACGACTGATTCTGGTTCAGTTAGTCTTGGTTCGAGTCCAGGTAGGCCAGCTCGCAGAGCTCATCTGCACCTGTGGATGGCATCCACGAAGCCCCCGTTGTGTAGCGGCCTAGCACGCCGCCCTCTCAAGGCGGTAGCGCCGGTTCGAATCCGGTCGGGGGTACAGATCCTTCCCGCAGGATCACTTGGGTAGCTCCCGGTGGTCTTGATGCAGGATCGCTAGGGCCCCCGTTGTGTAGCGGCCTAGCACGCCGCCCTCTCAAGGCGGTAGCGCCGGTTCGAATCCGGTCGGGGGTACCAACTGGTCTAAGCCACCAGTGGCCTATGGTGTAATTGGCAGCACGACTGATTCTGGTTCAGTTAGTCTTGGTTCGAGTCCAGGTAGGCCAGCGTAGTAAAACCATGCGAGTCCCTCGCTTGGTCGTAGATCTTGCCCCCGTTGTGTAGCGGCCTAGCACGCCGCCCTCTCAAGGCGGTAGCGCCGGTTCGAATCCGGTCGGGGGTACGCACAGGAGAAGCCCTTCCCTTCGGGGGAGGGCTTCTCCGCTGTCTGTGTTCCGACACACAACTCCGGCCCACCGCTGCGGCGTTGGAGCGGTGGGCCGGAAACGAACAGGGGCAGGAGGCGGTCAGCCGTTGCGGCGGAGGGCCTCGGAGAGGCGGGCGGCGGCGTCGATGACGGCCTGGGCGTGCATGCGGCCCGGGTGACGCGTCAGGCGCTCGATGGGGCCCGATACCGAGACCGCCGCCACCACGCGGTTGGAGGGCCCGCGCACGGGGGCGGAGACGGACGCCACGCCCGGTTCCCGCTCGCCGATCGACTGGGACCATCCGCGGCGCCGTACGCCCGACAGGGCCGTTGCCGTGAAGCGGGCGCCCTGGAGGCCGCGGTGCAGCCGCTCGGGCTCCTCCCAGGCCATCAGGATCTGCGCGGACGAGCCGGCCTTCATGGTCAGCGTCGAGCCCACCGGGACGGTGTCCCGCAGGCCGGAGAGCCGCTCGGCCGCCGCCACGCAGATGCGCATGTCGCCCTGGCGCCGGTAGAGCTGGGCGCTCTCGCCGGTGACGTCGCGCAGGTGCGTCAGGACCGGGCCCGCGGTCGCGAGCAGGCGGTCCTCGCCGGCCGCGGCGGCGAGCTCCGCCAGGCGCGGTCCCAGGATGAACCGGCCCTGCATGTCGCGCGCCACCATCCGGTGGTGTTCCAGTGCCACGGCGAGACGATGGGCCGTGGGTCGTGCGAGTCCCGTCGCCGCGACCAGTCCTGCGAGGGTGGTCGGACCGGACTCCAGGGCGCTCAGGACAAGGGCTGCCTTGTCGAGAACGCCTACGCCGCTAGAGTTGTCCATGCAACGATATTCGCGTCTCACTCTGTGAAACGCAAGTTCAATTTTCCGAGGACCTTGTCACTCTGGTGGTGCGGCCGCACAACGGCCCGCTGAACGGGTCTCTAGTTGTGCCGGCGTAGACGTCGGCCGGAGGGAAAGCGATGGGTAGGACACTCGCGGAGAAGGTCTGGGACGACCACGTCGTCCGGCGCGCCGAGGGCGAGCCCGATCTGCTCTTCATCGATCTGCACCTGCTGCACGAGGTGACCAGCCCGCAGGCCTTCGACGGCCTCCGGCAGAACGGTCGGCGGGTGCGGCGGCTCGACCTGACCATCGCCACCGAGGACCACAACACCCCGACCCTCGACATCGACAAGCCGATCGCCGACCCGGTTTCCCGCGCCCAGCTGGAGACCCTGCGCAAGAACTGCGCCGAGTTCGGGGTCCGGCTGCACCCGCTCGGCGACGTCGAGCAGGGCGTCGTCCACGTCGTGGGCCCCCAGCTGGGTCTGACCCAGCCCGGCACCACCGTGGTCTGCGGAGACTCCCACACCTCCACGCACGGTGCCTTCGGCGCGCTGGCGTTCGGCATCGGCACCAGCCAGGTCGAGCACGTGCTCGCCACCCAGACGCTGCCGCTGGCCCGTCCCAAGACCATGGCCATCACGGTCGACGGCGAACTGCCCGAGGACGTCACCGCCAAGGACCTGATCCTGGCGATCATCGCGAAGATCGGCACCGGCGGCGGTCAGGGCTACATCCTGGAGTACCGCGGTTCCGCCATCGAGAAGCTCTCGATGGAGGCCCGGATGACCATCTGCAACATGTCGATCGAGGCCGGCGCCCGTGCGGGCATGATCGCCCCGGACGAGACCACCTTCGCCTATCTGAAGGGCCGCGCCCACGCCCCCGAGGGCGAGGAGTGGGACGCCGCCGTCGCGTACTGGAAGACCCTGCGGTCCGACGAGGACGCGACCTTCGACGCCGAGGTCGTCATCGACGCGGCCGGGCTGGCCCCGTTCGTCACCTGGGGCACCAACCCCGGCCAGGGGGCGCCGCTTTCGGCGAACGTCCCCGACCCCGCTTCGTACGAAGACGCTTCGGAGCGCCTGGCCGCCGAAAAGGCCCTGGAGTACATGGGGTTGACCGCCGGGCAGCCGCTGCGCGACATCAAGGTCGACACCGTCTTCGTAGGCTCCTGCACCAACGGGCGCATCGAGGACCTCCGGAACGCGGCCTCCCTGTTGGAGGGCCGCAAGGTCGCCGACGGCGTCCGCATGCTGGTCGTCCCCGGTTCGGTCCGGGTCGCCCTCCAGGCCGTGGAGGAGGGGCTGGACGAGGTCTTCAAGGAGGCCGGCGCCGAGTGGCGGCACGCGGGCTGCTCCATGTGCCTGGGCATGAACCCCGACCAACTGGCGCCCGGTGAGCGCTCCGCGTCCACCTCCAACCGCAACTTCGAGGGACGGCAGGGCAAGGGCGGCCGGACCCACCTGGTCTCCCCCCAGGTCGCCGCCGCCACCGCCGTGCTGGGCCACCTGGCCTCCCCCGCCGATCTGTCCGACGTCGCCACCACCGCGGGGGTCTGAGGAACCATGGAAGCTTTCACCACGCACACCGGTCGGGCCGTTCCGCTGCGCCGCAGCAACGTCGACACCGACCAGATCATCCCGGCGCACTGGCTCAAGAAGGTCACCCGGGACGGCTTCGAGGACGGCCTCTTCGAGGCCTGGCGCAAGGACTCCGAGTTCGTCCTCAACCGCCCCGAGCGGCAGGGCGCCACGGTCCTGGTCGCCGGCCCCGACTTCGGCACCGGTTCCTCCCGCGAGCACGCCGTCTGGGCGCTCCAGAACTACGGCTTCCAGGCGGTCATCTCCTCCCGGTTCGCAGACATCTTCCGCGGCAACTCGCTGAAGAACGGCCTGCTGACCGTGGTCCTCCCGCAGGAGACGGTGGACGCCCTCTGGGAGCTGACCGAGGCCGATCCGACCGCCGAGATCACCGTCGACCTGGAGGCCCGCAAGGTCCTGGCCGCCGGCATCGACGCCGATTTCGAGCTCGACGAGAACGCCCGCTGGCGTCTGCTGAACGGGCTGGACGACATCAGCCTCACCCTTCAGAACGAAGCCGACATCGCGGCGTACGAGGCGGCCCGACCGGCCTTCAAGCCCCGTACAATTACCGTCTGAGCAGCGCTTTTCCACGACTGCGCCCCCCACCGCCCGGTGGGGGGCGCAGTCGCTTGTTGAGACCCCGTCGGGCGACAACTCGCCCTAGATGGCACAATCGGTGCATGGAACGCGACAGCCAACTCGAGCTCTACGAGGCAGTCGCCGCCCGATTGAAGGAAGCGCACGCCAAGGTGCGCTCACTGCAAGTCCCGGAGGGCGTAAGGATGGCGCTGTCCCGGAAGCTGCTGGTCGTCACGGCCGCGGCGAAGCACGATCTCAAGGGCGCGGCAACGCGCCTCGACCGGTTGATGAAGGACCTCGATGAGGGCCGATTCCCAGAGGACGACTGACACCAAGAACTCCGCAGCGGGACTTCCGCGTTGCGGCACTAGGGTGATTAGACCGTTTCGTGTTTGATTTGCGGTATATACATGCCTAACGTGCGAAAAAGCTTGAACACTTTCGTTCTGGCAATGTCTCCGAAGGGGAAGACGTGAACAAGGCGCAGCTCGTAGAAGCGATTGCCGACAAGATGGGCGGTCGTCAGCAGGCCGCCGATGCCGTCGACCACGTGCTCGACGCCATCGTGCGTGCCGTGGTCGCCGGCGACCGGGTCTCGGTCACGGGTTTCGGCTCGTTCGAGAAGGTCGACCGGCCGGCCCGCTACGCCCGCAACCCTCAGACGGGTGAGCGGGTCCGTGTGAAGAAGACCTCCGTCCCCCGCTTCCGCGCAGGTCAGGGCTTCAAGGACCTGGTCAGCGGCTCCAAGAAGCTTCCCAAGGGCGGCGAGGTCTCCGTCAAGAAGGCCCCCAAGGGCAGCCTCACCGGCGGCGCCTCCGCGACCGTGAAGAAGGCCGCCGCGAAGAAGGCCACCACCGCCAAGAAGGCCGCCGCGAAGAAGGCGACCCCGGCGAAGAAGACCACCGCGGCCGCCGCGAAGAAGGCGACGCCCGCGAAGAAGGCCACGAAGGCCGCCGTGAAGAAGGTGACGCCCGCGAAGAAGGCCACGAAGGCCGCCGCGAAGAAGGCGACCCCGGTGAAGAAGACCACCGCGGCGGCCGCGAAGAAGGCGACCAAGGCCGCGGCCAAGAAGACCGCGCCGGCCGCGAAGAAGGCCACGGCGACGAAGGCGCCCGCCAAGAAGACGACGGCGCGCAAGACGACCGCCAAGAAGGCCGCCGCCAAGAAGTAGGACGCGCGCGGTACCGATCCGCCGGGCCGGGCTCCCCTCGGGGAGCCCGGCCCGCGGCGCGTCCGGAGGGGGCCCTTGCGGTTCCGGCCTCAGAAGGTCTGGAGCGTCACCAGGGTGATGCGGGGGGCGGCACCCGGAGCGCCCGGCTCGGTCTCGATCCGCACCCGCTGCCCCGGTCGGAGCAAGCGCAGCCCGCCCGTGTCGAAGGCGTCCGGCCCGAAGTCCACGGGGGTGCCGTCGTCGAGCAGCACACTGCCGCTGCGGGTCTCGGAGTCGTATGTGAACGCGGTCGCCTGCATGGACCGCAGCCTATCCGGCCGCCGTCAGCCACCGGGCGGCCGTCCGCGGACCGAGCCCCAGGGCCAGGGCGGCCGCCAGATCCGCCCCGGTGTCCACGTCCCGGCGTACGGAATCCACCCCGGCGAGCCGGATTTCCACGGCGCCCGACGACAAATGCCGCAGCCGCGATGCGCCCCCGAATGCGGGTTCCAATTCCACCTCCGGAGCTGCCGAGAGGAATGTCGTACCGATTTCGGCGGCATCCGCGAGAAAAGCCCTGGGAAAATTCCCGGCGGCGTCCAGCACCCGGGTCAGCTCCGCGGGTCGGAGCGCCGGCAGATCCGCGTTGAGCGCCGCCACGCGTGCGTGCGGTCGACCGGACCGCACGGCACGCACCCCGTGCACGAGCGCCGCGTTCAGCCCGGCCGCCGGTGCATCGGGCACGATCCGGGCCCCCAGCGCCGCGAGCGCGACCCCGGCCGTCGGGTCGTCCGTGACGACCGCCACATCGCGCACCCCCGCACAGTCCAGCGCCGCACCCACGGTGTCCTCGGCGAACGCCAAGGCGAGCCGGGGGCGCAGGCGGGCCCCCGTCGCCGGGGCGAGCCTGCTCTTCGCCAGGGCGAGCGGCTTCAGGGGGACGACCAGGGACCAGCCGTCACGGGCGTCGGTGAGCATCGGGTTCATCGGGTTCCATTCTGTCCCGCCCACGCGGCCCACCGGCGGCCCCGAGGCGTACGGTGTCACTCGACAGACCAGGAGCATGGGGCGACACTTGACCCCCTGCCAGCCAGTCCCGGAGAAAGGTGTCCGAGTGTCCCGCCGCAGAATCGGCTTCTGGTACCGCCTCGCGGCGGTCATTGCCAAACCCCCCCTGGTGGTTCTGTTCAAGAGGGACTGGCGCGGCACGGAGCACATTCCGGCCGACGGGGGGTTCATCACGGCGGTCAACCACAACTCGTACCTGGACCCGCTGTCCTACGCGCACTACCAGTACAACACCGGTCGGGTCCCGCGCTTCCTCGCCAAGGCGGGCCTCTTCAAGGCCGGCTTCGTCGGCACCATGCTCCGCAACACCGGCCAGATCCCCGTCTACCGCGAGACGACCAACGCGCTGGACGCCTTCCGGGCCGCCGTCGAGGCCATCGGGCGCGGCGAATGCGTGGCCTTCTACCCCGAGGGCACCCTCACCCGGGACCCCGAGATGTGGCCCATGGCGGGCAAGACCGGTGCCGCTCGCGTCGCGCTGCTCACCCAGGCCCCCGTCATCCCCGTGGCGCAATGGGGAGCCAACCTCGCGATGCCCCCGTACGCCAAGGAGAACAAGCTCCGGCTGTTCCCCCGCAAGACCCTGATCGTGCAGGCCGGTCCGCCCGTCGACCTCTCCCGATTCCAGGGCCTCGAACCGACGCCCGAGGTGCTCCGCGAGGCCACCGAGGTCATCATGGCCGCGGTCACCGCCCTGTTGGAGGAGGTCCGCGGGGAGAAGGCGCCCGCCGAGCCGTACGACCACCGCAAGGCCCGTGAGGAGCAGCGGCGCAAGGCCGCGGGGGAGAGCAGCAAGTGACCAAGGCAGCCGTCTTCGGCAACGGATCCTGGGGCACCGCCTTCGCGATGGTGCTCGCCGACGCGGGGTGCGAGGTGAGCCTCTGGGGCCGCCGCGCGGACCTCGCGAAGGAGATCAACGCCACCCGGACCAACCCCGACTACCTCCCGGGCGTCGAACTCCCGCAGGGGATCACGGCCACCGCGGACCCGGCCGAGGCCGCCGGGGACGCCGACTTCACCGTCCTGGTCGTGCCCTCCCAGACCCTGCGCGGGAACCTCGCCGCCTGGAAGCCCCTGCTCGCCCCGGAGACCGTCCTCGTCTCCCTCATGAAGGGCGTCGAACTCGGCACCGCGAAGCGGATGAGCGAGGTCATCACCGAGGTCGCCGACGTGCCCGCCGACCGCGTGGCCGTCCTCACCGGCCCCAACCTGGCCAAGGAGATCGCCGCCCGCCAGCCCGCCGCCTCGGTCGTCGCCTGCTCCGACGAGGCGGTCGCCCAGCGGCTCCAGGCGGCCTGCATCACCCCGTACTTCCGCCCGTACACCAACACCGACGTGGTGGGCTGCGAGCTCGGCGGCGCCGTGAAGAACGTCATCGGACTCGCGGTCGGCATCGCCAACGGCATGGGCCTCGGGGACAACTCCAAGGCCACGCTCATCACCCGCGGCCTCGCCGAGACGACCCGCCTCGGCCTCGCGATGGGAGCCGACCCGCTCACCTTCTCGGGGCTCGCAGGCCTCGGGGACCTGGTCGCCACCTGCTCCTCGCCGCTCTCCCGGAACAACACCTTCGGCACCAACCTCGGTCGCGGAATGACCCTCCAGGAGACCATCGCGGTCACCAAGCAGACCGCCGAGGGCGTCAAGTCCTGCGAGTCGGTGCTCGATCTGGGGCGGCGCCACGGCGTCGACATGCCCATCACCGAGACCGTCGTCTCGATCGTCCACGACGGCAAGCCCCCGGTCGTGGCCCTCAAGGAACTGATGTCGCGCAGCGCGAAGCCCGAGCGCCGCTGAGCCGTGCGGGGCCGCCACTGCGCCGTACGCGCGCGGGGGCAGCGGGGCGCTCAGGAGTTCGGGAACCGCAAGGTACCCTCATCGCGATATGAGCGAGAACACCCAGAGCCCCCGCAAGCCGCGCGTGGCCGTCGTCTTCGGCGGACGCAGCTCCGAGCACGCCATCTCCGTCGTCACGGCGGGCGCCGTCCTGAGCGCCATCGACCGGGACAAGTACGACGTGCTGCCCATCGGCATCACGACGGACGGGCGCTGGGCGCTCACCGCCGACGCCCCGGAGCGGATGGCCATTGCCGACCGCGCCCTGCCGAACGTCGCCGAACTGGCGGAGTCCGAGGAGGGCGGCGTCGTCCTCTCCGTCGACCCGGCCAACCGCGAGGTCGTCCTCACCGAGCCGGGCAGCGTGCCCAGGGCCCTCGGGGAGGTCGACGTGGTCTTCCCGATGCTCCACGGCCCGTACGGCGAGGACGGCACCCTCCAGGGGCTCCTGGAGCTCTCCGGGGTCCCGTACGTCGGCGCGGGCGTCCTCGCCTCGGCCGTCGGCCAGGACAAGGAGTACATGAAGCGGGTCTTCGTCTCCTTCGGCCTGCCCGTCGGACCGTACGAGGTCATCCGGCCCCGCGAGTGGGAGCAGAACCCGGCCGCCGCCCGCAAGAAGATCGTCGAGTTCGCCGCCGAGCACGGCTGGCCCCTCTTCGTGAAGCCGGCCCGCGGCGGCTCCTCCATGGGCATCACCAAGGTCGACGACCTCTCCGGCCTGGACGAGGCCATCGAGGAGGCCCGCCGCCACGACCCCAAGATCCTCGTCGAGTCCCTGCTGCGCGGCCGCGAGATCGAGTGCGGGGTGCTGGAGTTCGAGGACGGGCCGCGCGCCAGCGTGCCCGCCGAGATCCCGCCGGTCACCAACCACGACTTCTACGACTTCGAGGCGAAGTACATCGATTCGGCCTCCGGCATCGTGCCCGCCCCCATCGGGGACGAGGCCACCGCCGAGGTCCAGCGCCTCGCCGTCGCCGCCTACGAGGCCGTGTCCTGCGAGGGCCTGGTCCGCGCCGACTTCTTCCTCACCGAAGAGGGCGACTTCGTCATCAACGAGATCAACACCATGCCGGGCTTCACGCCCATCTCCATGTACCCCCGCATGTGGCAGGAGAGCGGCGTCAGCTATCCGGAGCTCGTCGACCGGCTCATCCAGGCCGCGTTGACCCGCTCCACGGGTCTGCGCTAGCGGAACCGTCCTCCGGGCCCGCGCCGGAGGCGGTGGAGCACGACGGCCGGAGTGCGGCTACCCGCACTCCGGTTCGAGCGCGCAGGGAACCGCCTTCGCCACCGGGACGGCGAGGTCCACGAGCGGACCGGCGTCGTGCGCGTACCGCCCGTCCAAGGCCACCTCGACATAGGCCTTCCGGTACACCGAGGTGAAACGGGGGCCGGTGCCCTCGCGCTGCTCCAGCATCCAGCGGACGCCGTCGGCGGAGACGGCCCGCACCTGGGGATCGCTCATCTTTTCGGGTCGGGGGACCCCGCAGCGCAGTACGATCGCACCGTCACCCCACCCGGCGGTCAACTCGGAGCCGGGCTCCGGGTCACTCCGCCCCAGCCCCGCCACGGTGTCGGGAAGCTCCTTCGCCAAGACCTGGCAGAAGGCGGCCTCCTCCGCCGGGGGACTGGGCACCACGACGGACGCCGAGGCGTCCGGCGAGGAGCAGCCGGCAGCGGCCAGCAGAAGGACGACGGTCGCTACGGCGGCGGGCAGGCCGAAGGGCCGGTGGGAAGACATCACCGGCCAAGCGTAGACGGGGGCTACAGATGAACGACCGGGCAGGTGAGGGTGCGCGTGATGCCGTCCACTTGCTGGACCTTGGCGACCACCATGCGGCCCAGCTCGTCAACGGTGTCCGCCTGCGCGCGCACGATGACGTCGTACGGACCGGTCACGTCTTCGGCCTGGATGACCCCCGGGATCTTGGAGATGGTGTCGGCGACGGTCGACGCCTTGCCCACCTCGGTCTGGATGAGGATGTACGCCTGAACCACGGAACCTCCAGGGCGACCACGAGGATCTTGTGGGAGAAAGAGACGCCACGGTACCGCGTCGCCGCGGGCCGCGGGGAGACCCGCGCGTCCGGAGGCGCCCGGGGCGTGGCGTACGCAGGACAGAAGTTGACGGTCTACTTGACGGTACCCAGCACGGTGACGGCCCGCGACCCGCGGCGCGCGACGACGCGCCCCCGCCCGCCGGCCGGCACGAAGACACGAGGTGAGACGCGGTGAAGGGCACAGTCGGAGAACTGGGCGAGTTCGGGCTCATCAGGGAGCTCACGTCCCGGCTCACCTCCACCCCGGCGGTGCGGATCGGGCCCGGCGACGACGCCGCGGTCGTGTCCGCCCCCGACCGGCGGGTGGTGGCCAGCACGGACATCCTCCTCGAAGGACGGCACTTCCGCCGCGACTGGTCGACGGCCTACGACGTCGGCCGGAAGGCCGCCGCGCAGAACCTCGCCGACATCGCTGCCATGGGCGCGGTGCCCACCGCGCTCCTCCTCGGCCTCGTCGTGCCCGCCGAACTCCCCGTCACCTGGCCGACCGAACTGATGGACGGGCTGCGCGACGAATGTCAGGTCGCCGGCGCGGCCGTGGTCGGTGGTGACGTCGTCCGCGGCGACACCATCACGGTCTCCATCACCGCCCTCGGCGACCTCCGCAACCACGACCCGGTCACCCGGGGCGGCGCCCAGCCCGGCGACGTCGTCGCCTACACCGGTTGGCTCGGCTGGTCCGCCGCCGGATACGCGGTCCTCTCCCGCGGCTTCCGCTCCCCCCGCGCCTTCGTCGAGGCCCACCGCAGGCCCGAGCCGCCGTACCACGCCGGCCCCGCCGCCGCCGGCCTCGGCGCCACCGCCATGTGCGACGTCAGCGACGGCCTCATCGCCGACCTCGGGCACATCGCCGAAGCCAGCAAGGTCCGCATCGACCTCCGCTCCGGACTCATCGACATCCCCACCCAGATGAACGACATCGGCCAGGCCGTCGGGGTCGACCCCCTGCAGTGGGTGCTCACCGGCGGGGAGGACCACGCCATCGTGGCCACCTTCCCGCCCGAGGTGAAGCTGCCCGCCCGCTGGAAGGTCATCGGCGAGGTCCTCCACCCCTCGGCGCTGCCGCAGGTCACCGTGGACGGTGCGCCCTGGCACAGCGCCGGGGGCTGGGACCACTTCGGGGAGACGGAGTGACCTCCCGACCCCCGCTCGTCCTCACCGTCGCCGGATCCGACTCCGGCGGCGGCGCGGGCGTCCAGGCCGACCTCAAGACCATGCTCGCGCTCGGCGTCCACGGCATGAGCGTGCTCACCGCCGTCACCGCGCAGAACTCACGGGGCGTCCAGGGCGTCTGGGAACTACCGGCGGAGGCCGTGCGCGCCCAGTACCGCGCCGTCGTCGACGACATCGGGGTCCAGGCCGTGAAGACCGGCATGCTGGCCACCGCCGCCCTCGTGGAGACCGTGGCCGAACTGCTCGCCGGGACCCCCGGGGTGCCGGTGGTCGTCGACCCGGTGGGAGTCTCCAAGCACGGGGACCCGCTCCTCGCCGAGGCCGCGCTCGACTCCGTGCGCGGCAAACTGCTGCCCCTCGCCACCGTCGCCACGCCCAACCTGGACGAGGTGGCGCAGCTCACGGGGGTCCGGGTGGCGACCGAGGGCGACATGCGGGGGGCGGCGGCCGCCGTCCTCGCGTACGGGCCGCGCTGGGCCCTGATCAAGGGAGGGCACCTCCCGTCCGGCGAAGAAGCCGTGGACCTGCTCACGGACGGCACCGAAGAACTCTGGCTGCGGGCCCCGCGCCACCACAACCGGCACACCCACGGCACCGGCTGCACGCTCGCTTCGGCCGTCGCCTCCGGGCTCGCCCGGGGCCTCGCGGTGCCGGAGGCCGTCCGTCGGGCCAAGGAGTACGTGACGGGGGCCCTCGCCGGCGGATTCGCGCTGGGGGAGGGCATCGGCCCCGTCGACCACGGGTGGCGCCTCCGGGGGTGACGGCCGGCCGCCGACTCCTCAGCAGCGGCCCCCGGCACGGCGTCCGGGCATGGCAAAAGGCCGGTTCACCTGGGTGAACCGGCCTCTCAAGGCAACCGCAGGGGCTGCGCTACGACGGAACGTCGCGATTAGCGCGAGACCTTGCCGGCCTTGATGCACGAGGTGCAGACGTTGAGCCGCTTCGGCGTCCGACCGACCACGGCACGCACGCGCTGGATGTTCGGGTTCCAGCGACGGGACGTACGGCGGTGCGAGTGCGAAATGTTGTTGCCGAAGCCCGGCCCCTTGCCGCAGACGTCGCAGTTGGCAGCCACGGGTCACTCCAAAGACTTCAGAATTACAGTGAAATCCGGCGCACCGGAATCAGGAGTCTGAAGTGGCTTGCCGGGGAACGGCCCGGATTGAACCGGGCAACCGAAGCAGCATACAACGCCTGCTTCCGTGGAACGAAACTACCATGGTCTCCGCGGACCTCGCCCCGGGCCCCGGTCACGAGCGGGACGACCCCGGTCTACCCTGCGGTGAGCTCACCGCCGAAGGAGGACCCCCGTTGTCGCGAGCCCTTCAGTCCGATGAGGAGCTCGTCGAGCTCGACGCCGAAGCGGTCCGGTCCTGGTGCGCACGGGCCCTCGACGCCCTCGGGAGGGAGCGCGAGGAGATCGACGCGATCAACGTCTACCCGGTCGCGGACGGGGACACCGGCACCAACCTGTACCTGACGGCCGAGGCCGCCCACCAGGCCGTCGAAGCGGTCTTCGCCGCCTCCGCGCCCGACACCACCGAGACCGTACGGGCCATGGCGCACGGCGCCCTCCTCGGCGCCCGGGGCAACTCCGGAACCATCCTCGCCCAGCTCCTGCGGGGCATGGCCGCCGTCCTCACCGAAGGACGTGACGGTGATCACCTCGCCCGTGCCCTCGCCGAGGCCGCCGCCGCCGCACGGCGGGCCGTCGCCCGCCCCGTGGAGGGCACCGTCCTCACCGTGGCGACCGCCGCTGCGGTCGGCTGCGAGGCCGGCGGAAAGCTCGCGGAGGTGGCCGTGCGGGCCCACGACAGCGCCCGGACGGCACTGGAGGCGACCCCCGGGCAGCTCGACGTGCTCGGCCGGGCCGGAGTCGTCGACGCCGGTGGACGCGGCCTGGTCACGGTCCTCGGCGCGCTGGTGGAGACCGTCTGCGGCCGGGCCCCCGACCGCACGGACCCCGCGCCCGGCGGCGCCCGGGCACCCGGGATCGTGCGGACCCTCGGGTCCTGCGACGGGGAGGCCGGACCCGCCTACGAGGTCATCTACCTCCTGGAGGCGACGGACGAAGCCGTGGAGCTGTTGCGGGCCCGCCTCGACGCACTGGGGGAGTCCCTGGTCGTCGTGGGCGGCGACGGGCTCTGGAACGTCCACGTCCACGTCGATGACGCGGGCGCCGCCGTCGAGGCCGGGGTCGAGGCCGGACGGCCCCACCGCATCCGCATCACCCACTTCGGGGCCGCGGGGGCCGTGGAGGCAGCGGCCCCCGGCCGCGGGGAACGCGCCCCCCGCGCGGTCGTCGCCGTCGTCCCCGGCGAGGGCCTCGCCGGCCTCTGCGCAGAGGCCGGCGCCACCACGGTCCGCGCCAGGCCCGGGGAGCCGCCCGCCGGCGACGAACTGGTCGAGGCGATCCGACGGGCGCACGCCCGCGAGGTCGTCCTGCTGCCCAACGACACCGACCTCCGCCAGACCGCTGCCGCCGCCGCCGAGCGCGCCAGGGCCGAGGGCATCCGCGTCGCGCTCATCCCGACCAGGGCCGCCGTCCAGGGCATCGCGGCCCTCGCCGTCCACGAACCCGACCGGCGCTTCGACGAGGACGTCGTCGCCATGACGGCCGCCGCCGGAGCCACCCGCTACGCCGAACTCGCCGTCGCCGAACGCCAGTCCTTCACCTCGGCCGGCGTGTGCCAGGCCGGCGACGTCCTCGGCCTCATCGAGGGCGACGTCGCCGTCATCGGCAAGGACCTGACCGAGACGGCCCGCACCGTCCTGGACCGCATGCTCTCTGCGGGCGGCGAACTCGTCACCCTCGTCGTCGCCGACGGCACCCCGCCCGAGCTCGCTCCCGACCTGGAGCACCACGTCCGCCGGGGCTACCTCGCCGTGGACACCACCACGTACCACGCGGGCGCGGGAGCCCCGCCGCTGCTCATCGGGGTGGAATAGGCGTCGCTCCCGGGGTTCGTCCACGGCCTTCGACACGACTGTCGGTCCCGTGGTGTGCAATGGAGCACGTGCCCGCGCTCGACGAACCGCTCAAGAAGTCCCTCGGCCCCGCCACCGCCAAGGTCATGGCCGAGGCGCTCGACCTGCACACGGTCGGCGACCTGCTCCACCACTACCCCCGCCGGTACGCCGAGCGCGGGGAGTTGACCACGCTCGCCGACCTCCCGCTCGACGAGCACGTCACGGTGGTCGCCCAGGTCGCCGACGCCCGGGTGCTCACCTTCAACGGCTCCAAGGGGCGGGGCCAGCGCCTCGAAGTGACCATCACCGACGGCAGCGGCCGTCTCCAGCTGGTCTTCTTCGGCAAGGGCGTGCACAAGCCGCACAAGGACCTGCTGCCCGGCACCCGGGCGATGTTCGCCGGCAAGGTGTCGCTCTTCAACCGGCGCCTCCAGCTCGCCCACCCCGCCTACGAACTGCTCCGCGGCGACGGCGGGGAGGCCGTCGACGCCTGGGCCGCCGCCCTCATCCCGATCTACCCCGCCACCACCAAGCTGGAGTCCTGGAAGATCGCCAAGGCGGTCGACGCCGTCCTGCCGAGCGCCGCCGACGCCGCCGACCCCTTGCCGTCCGCCCTGCGCCGCGGTCGCGGCCTCGCCGAGCTGCCCGAGGCCCTGCGGAAGATCCACCGACCGCGCACCAAGGCCGACGTCGCCGAAGCCCGCGAGCGACTCAAGTGGGACGAGGCGTTCGTCCTGCAGGTCGCCCTCGCCCGCCGTCGGCACGCCGACACCCAGCTGCCCGCCGTTCCCCGCCGACCCGCCCCCGACGGCATCCTCGACGCCTTCGACGCCACCCTGCCCTTCACCCTCACCGAGGGCCAGCAGAAGGTGTCCGCGGAGATCTTCGACGACCTCGCCACCGAACACCCCATGCACCGCCTCCTCCAGGGAGAGGTCGGCAGCGGCAAGACGATGGTGGCGCTGCGCGCGATGCTCGCCGTCGTCGACTCCGGTGGGCAGGCCGCGATGCTCGCCCCCACCGAGGTCCTCGCCCAGCAGCACCACCGCTCGGTCACCGAGATGATGGGCGAGCTCGCCGAGGGCGGAATGCTCGGTGGCGGCGAGCGCGCCACCAAGGTCGTCCTGCTCACCGGTTCCATGGGCGCCGCCGCACGCCGCCAGGCCCTGCTCGACCTGGTCACCGGCGAGGCGGGCATCGTCATCGGCACCCACGCGCTGATCGAGGACAAGGTCAAGTTCCACGACCTGGGCCTGGTCGTCGTCGACGAACAGCACCGCTTCGGCGTCGAACAGCGGGATGCGCTCCGGGGCAAGGGGAAGCAGCCGCCGCACCTCCTGGTGATGACCGCCACCCCGATCCCGCGCACGGTCGCCATGACGGTCTTCGGGGACCTGGAGACCTCCGTCCTCGACCAGTTGCCGGCCGGCCGCTCCCCGATCGCCAGCCACGTCGTGCCCGCCGCCGACAAGCCGCACTTCCTGGCCCGTGCCTGGGAGCGGGTCCGCGAAGAGGTAGGGAACGGGCACCAGGCGTACGTCGTCTGCCCCCGCATCGGCGACGAGGAGGACCAGAAGAAGACCAAGGCGTCCCCGGAGGACGAGGCGGAGAAGCGCCCGCCGCTCGCCGTCCTCGACGTCGCCGAGGGGCTCGGCACCGGCCCCCTCGCGGGGTTGAGGATCGCCGTGCTGCACGGTCGCATGCATCCGGACGACAAGGACGGGGTCATGCGCCGCTTCGCCGCCGGTGAGGTCGACGTCCTCGTCGCCACCACCGTCATCGAGGTCGGCGTCAACGTGCCCAACGCCACCGTCATGGTGATCATGGACGCCGACCGCTTCGGCGTCTCCCAGCTCCACCAGCTCCGGGGCCGGGTCGGTCGCGGTTCGGCTCCGGGGCTCTGCCTCCTCGTCAGCGAGATGCCCGAGGCCAGCCCCGCCCGACAGCGGCTGAACGCCGTCGCCACCACCCTCGACGGCTTCGAGCTCTCCCGCATCGACCTCGAACAGCGACGCGAGGGCGACGTCCTCGGCCAGGCCCAGTCGGGCGTCCGGTCCTCCTTGCGGGTCCTCACCGTCATCGACGACGAGGAGGTCATCGCCGCCGCCCGGGAGGAGGCCACCGCACTCGTCCTCGACGATCCCGACCTCACCGCCCACCCGGGCCTGCGCACCGCGCTCGACGCCCTGCTCAGCGAGGAACGGGAGGAGTACCTGGACAAGGGCTGACCACGGGGCCCCGGCAGCCGCCATAAGCTGGGGCTTGACGCAACGGCTCAGGGAGAACGAGGACACCGATGACCCGCGTGATCGCCGGCACCGCCGGTGGGCGCCGCCTGGCCGTGCCGCCCGGCAACGGCACCCGCCCCACCTCCGACCGGGCGCGCGAAGGCCTCTTCTCCACGTGGGAGGCACTGCTCGGCACCCTCGACGGGACCAGGGTGGCCGACTTGTACGCGGGTTCCGGCGCCGTCGCCCTGGAGGCCCTCTCCCGGGGCGCGGCCCACGCCCTCCTCGTCGAGGCCGACCCCCGCGCGGCGAAGACGATCCGGGAGAACGTCCGCTCGATCGGGCTGCCCGGAGCCGAACTCCGCACCGGGAAGGCCGAGCAGGTCGTGGCGGGCGCTGCCCCGGCCGAACCGTACGACGTGGTCTTCCTCGACCCGCCGTACGCCGTCACGGACGCCGATCTCCACGAGATTCTCCTCACACTGCGATCGGAGGGCTGGTTGAGCGAGGATGCCCTCGTCACGGTGGAGCGCAGCACCCGAGGCGGAGAGTTCGGCTGGCCGGCCGGATTCGAGGCCCTGCGGTCCCGTCGCTACGGCGAGGGAACGTTTTGGTACGGTCGCGCCGCCTCTACGTGCGAAGACGCACGATGACCGGACCGGAGAGCGAGGGACCCAAGTTGCGCCGCGCCGTCTGTCCGGGGTCATTCGACCCCATCACCAACGGACACCTCGACATCATCGCCCGTGCCTCCAAGCTGTACGACGTCGTGCACGTCGCAGTGATGATCAACCAGTCGAAGAAGGGCCTCTTCACGGTCGACGAACGGATGGAGCTGATCCGCGAGGTCACCGCCGACTTCGGCAATGTCGAGGTCGAGTCCTTCCACGGCCTGCTCGTCGACTTCTGCAAGCAGCGCGACATCCCCGCGATCGTCAAGGGCCTGCGCGCGGTCAGCGACTTCGACTACGAGTTGCAGATGGCCCAGATGAACAACGGCCTCTCGGGCGTGGAGACGCTGTTCGTCCCCACCAATCCGACGTACAGCTTCCTCTCCTCCTCCCTGGTCAAGGAGGTCGCGGCCTGGGGCGGGGACGTGTCCCACCTCGTGCCGCCGACGGTGCTTCCCCGGCTGACCGAGCGGCTCGCACAGAGGTGACGCGCGGCCACCGCCACTGACGCTCCGTCATCTGGTGTCGGACGGGCGCCGACTGCCCTTACAGTCGTCCCGTCCGTCTCCATCCAGCTGTAGAGAGTGGCGAGCACCAGGTGGACGTCCAGAAGAAGCTCGACGAGATCGTCGCGACCGTGCAGGGCGCCCGCTCCATGCCGATGTCGGCATCCTGCGTGCTCAACCGCGCCGAACTGCTCGCCCTGCTCGACGAGGTGCGCGAGGCCCTGCCCGGGTCGCTCGCCCAGGCCCAGGAGCTGATCGGCGACCGCGAGCAGATGGTCCAGCAGGCCCGTCAGGAGGCCGAGCGGATCATCGAGGCCGCCCACGCCGAGCGGGGGTCGATCGTCTCCGACACCCAGGTCGCCCGGCAGTCGCAGGAGGAGGCCGACCGGATCCTCGCCGAGGCCCGCCGGGAGGCCGAGGAGGTGCGGGCCGAGGCCGACGACTACGTCGACTCCAAGCTCGCCAACTTCGAGGTCGTGCTCAACAAGACCATCGGCTCCGTCGACCGCGGGCGCGAGAAGCTCCTCGGCCGCGGCCCGGGACTCGATCAGGACGGCTATGCCGACGCGGACGCCCCCGAGTACAGCGCCGACCCGCAGACGCTGATCCAGCGGGCCGACGACTACGTGGACGCCAAGCTCGGCGCCTTCGAAGCCGTCCTCAGCAAGACCCTGGAGGCCGTCGGGCGGGGGCGGCAGAAGCTGCACGGCCGGATCGCCACCGATGCCCTCGGCGAGCACATGGCCGCCCAGGACAGCCTCGGCCCCGCGGCGCACACCAGCGGTGCCGACTACCTGGCCGGACTCGAAGGGCTCTCCGACCCGGAGCCGGCGCGGCCGCAGCCGCAGATCCCCGCCCAGCAGCCCGACCCGTACGGCTACCCGCAGCAGGACCCGGCCTACTCCGATGCGGGTGCCGCCCCCGCCGGAGCGACCTACGCCGCGCCCTACGAGGCCCAGGACGCCTACGGCTACCAGCAGCACGACCCCTACGCGTACCAGGGGCAGTACGGCTACGAGCAGCAGCAGTACGACCCCCAGGGCCAGGCCCAGCCCCACCCGTCGCAGCAGGCCGCCGCGCTCGACGAGACCAGCTTCTTCGACACCAGCATGATCGACCTGGAGCAACTGCGCCGCTACGAGCAGGGCCAGTAGCGGGCGGGGGCCGGATTGGGCCCTGGGCGAAGCGTCCAGTATCCTGGCCCTTCGGTCGCGCTATGTCCGCGATCCTTGCTGCTGCCCACGTCCGGCAGCCTCCTCCACGACGCAGAACGATCCGAAAGCAGGAAGAGCCCTGAGTACGCGCCTCGACCACCGCAACCCCCTCGTGTTCGACACGCACGAGCTGGGGCGGCGTCCTGGTGCCCTCCAGCGGCTCTCCCGCTCGGCCGAGGCCCCCGGAGAGCTCGGCGTCGAAGGAGTCATCGGAGTGCCCGAGGGCTCTCCGTTGGAGATCGACCTCCGCCTCGAGTCGGTCATGGAAGGGGTGCTCGTCACAGGCACCGCCCGTGCATCGGCCGAGGGGGAGTGCGTAAGGTGTCTGGAGCCCGTCGAGCTCGACCTCGACGTGGACTTCCAGGAGATGTTCTCGTACCCCGACTCCGACGACCGGGGCCGCTCCAAGGCGGTCGCGGACGACGAAGCCGAGGACGACGAGGACATGATCCCCCTCGAGGACGGCATGTTCGACCTCGAACCCGTGCTGCGTGATGCGGTGGTGCTCGCACTGCCGATGCAGCCGGTGTGCCGGGAGGGCTGTGCGGGGCTGTGTTCCGAATGCGGAACCAACCTGAACGAGAACCCGGACCACCACCATGAAGCCGTCGACATCCGTTGGGCGGCACTGCAGGGACTCGCCGGTTCGCTGGGAACCGATGAGAAGGACAACATGAGCGGCAAAGCCTCTGACGGGGACGTCCGAAGCGCCGCCGAGAAGCAGGAGAAGTAGCCGTGGCTGTTCCGAAGCGGAAGATGTCGCGCAGCAACACGCGCCACCGCCGGTCGCAGTGGAAGGCTGCGGTCCCCACCCTGGTTTCGTGTGAGCGTTGCCAGGAGCCGAAGCAGCAGCACATCGCGTGCCCGAGCTGCGGCACCTACAACAAGCGCCAGGTCCTCTCGGTCTGAGTGGCTGGTGAGAGGCACGATGTCTGAGAACATCAGCGCAGCCTCGTCCCACACGCTTCTGGAAGGGCGGCTCGGGTATCAGCTCGAGTCCGCCCTTCTGGTGCGTGCACTGACCCACCGCTCGTACGCGTATGAGAACGGCGGTCTGCCCACCAACGAGCGGCTGGAGTTCCTCGGGGACTCCGTGCTCGGTCTGGTGGTCACGGACACGCTGTACCGCACCCACCCCGACCTGCCGGAAGGCCAGCTGGCCAAACTGCGGGCCGCGGTGGTCAACTCGCGTGCACTGGCGGAGGTCGGTCGCGGCCTGGAACTCGGCTCCTTCATCCGGCTCGGCCGGGGCGAAGAGGGCACGGGCGGCCGGGACAAGGCGTCCATCCTCGCCGACACCCTCGAAGCGGTGATCGGCGCGGTCTATCTCGACCAGGGCCTCGAAGCGGCGGCCGAGCTGGTGCACCGGCTCTTCGACCCGCTGATCGAGAAGTCCTCGAACCTCGGTGCGGGGCTGGACTGGAAGACCAGTCTCCAGGAACTCACCGCGGCCGAGGGGCTCGGCGTTCCCGAGTACCTCGTCTCCGAAGAGGGCCCGGACCACGAGAAGACCTTCACTGCTGCCGCCCGCGTCGGTGGTGTCTCGTACGGCACCGGCACTGGCCGCAGCAAGAAGGAAGCGGAACAGCAGGCGGCAGAATCCGCTTGGCGCTCCATCCGTGCAGCAGCGGACGAGCGCGAGGCCGCGGCCAAGGCCGCGGCCGAAGCGGGCACGGGAGAGGTCGTCGACCCCTCTCCGACCGCGAACCGGACGTCGGCCTGACGGCTGCGCCCCGCTTCCCGAGAACCCCGTCCCCGGACCTGTCCGGAGGCGGGGTTCCCGTCCTTTCCGGAGGTTCTGCGGCGGTAGGGTGGGGCTGCTGTCGAAGACGTCCGGAGGAGTCACCGTGCCCGAGCTGCCCGAGGTCGAGGTCGTGCGGCGCGGTCTGGAGCGCTGGGTCGCCGGGCGGACCGTGGCCGAGGTCGAGGTCCTGCACCCGAGGGCCGTACGGCGCCATCCGGCGGGGGGCGAGGACTTCGCGGCACGGCTCACGGGACAGCGCTTCGAGGGCGCGCGCCGTCGCGGCAAGTACCTCTGGCTGCCGCTCGCCGACACCGGCACGGCCGTGCTCGGGCACCTCGGGATGAGCGGCCAACTGCTCGTCCAGCCGGAGGGCGCCGAGGACGAGAAGCACCTGCGCATCAGGGTCCGCTTCGACGATGCCACCGGCACCGAACTCCGCTTCGTCGACCAGCGCACCTTCGGAGGGCTCTCGCTCCACGACCAGACTCCCGACGGACTGCCGGACGTCATCGGGCACATCGCCCGTGACCCGCTGGACCCGGCGTTCGACGACTCCGCCTTCCAGGGCGCCCTCCGGCTGCGCCGCACCACCATCAAGCGGGCGCTGCTCGACCAGTCCCTGATCAGCGGTGTCGGCAACATCTACGCGGACGAGGCGCTCTGGCGGTCGAAGCTCCACTACGACCGTCCCACGGCCACCCTGACCCGTCCGCGTTCGGCCGAGCTGCTCGGTCACGTCCGGGACGTGATGAACGCCGCACTCGACGCCGGCGGCACGAGCTTCGACAGCCTGTACGTGAACGTCAACGGCGAGTCCGGCTACTTCGACCGCTCGCTCGATGCCTACGGGCGGGAGGACGAGCCCTGCCGCCGTTGTGGCACCCCGATGCGGCGGCGGGCCTGGATGAACCGGTCCAGCTACTTCTGCCCGCGCTGCCAGCGCCCGCCGCGCACCGCGGTCTGAGTTCCGCGCACCGCGCTGCCAGCGCCCGCTGCGCACCGCGGTCTGAGTTCCGCGCACCGCGATCCGAGTGCCGCCCGGTGCGCCCCGCCGCCCTCTCGCGTTCCGGGGGCCGTCCTGTGGTCAGGCGCCGTCGGCCGTCACGCGTTCCCCGTCGTAGCTCGTGCGCGCCGCCTCCACCTCGTCCATCCGGCTTTCCACCAGCTCGATCAGACCGATCAGCTGCTCCGCGATCTCACGGCCGAGGGGGGTGAGCCGGTAGTCGACCCGCGGGGGGTTCGTCGGTCGGGCCTCCCGGTGGACGAGACCGTCCCGCTCCAGGGCGTGCAGCGTCTGCGACAGCATCTTCTCGCTGACGCCGTCGACCCGTCGCCGCAGCTCGTTGAAGCGGAACGTCCCCGCGTGCAGGGCGCCCAGGGTCAGGCTGCCCCAGCGGCCCGTCACGTGCTCCAACGTGCAGCGCGAGGGGCAGGTGCGCGCGAAAACGTCGTAGGGGAGGTCATCGGTCATGGCATCACCGTACTCCCGCACAGCGCTTACCAGGGGAAGGGCGCTAACTGAAAGCTTGCGCTATCTATAAGTTAGTGCTCTACTTCTGGTCGTCCCCCTGCACGGTTCTTCGAGGAGTCCCTTGTGACCAGCCCCGTCGTCTCCATCGCCTACCACTCCGGTTACGGACACACGACCGTCCTCGCCGAGGCCGTTCGTGCCGGCGCCGCCGACGCGGGCGCCGTCACCCACCTGATCAAGGTCGACGAGATCACCGAAGCCGAGTGGGAGCTGCTGGACGCCTCCGACGCGATCGTCTTCGGGTCCCCGACCTACATGGGCACCGCCTCCGGCGCCTTCCACCAGTTCGCCGAGGCCACCGCGAAGCGCTGGTTCACCAACGCCTGGCTGGACAAGATCGCCGCCGGCTTCACCAACTCCGGCTCCAAGAACGGCGACAAGCAGCAGACCCTGCAGTTCTTCCAGACCCTCGCCGGCCAGCACGGCATGACCTGGGTCAGCCTCGGCCTGAAGCCCGGTTGGAACAGCAGCGAGTCCTCCGAGAACGACCTCAACCGCCTGGGCTTCTCCGCCGGCGCCGGCGCCCAGACCCCGACCGACCTCGGCCCGGACGCCGTCCACAAGGCCGACATCGCCACCGCCGAGCACCTCGGCCGGCGGGTCGCCGGCACGGCCCGCACCTTCGCCGCGGGCAAGGCGTCCGTCTGACACCCGCCGCGCGTCCGCACACGAGGGGACCCCGTCACCGACACCGGTGACGGGGTCCCCTCATGCGTGGACGCGCGCGTGCGGGGTTGCCACCCCGAGGAATCTCAGTAGCCGAAGTCCTGGGTCCACCAGGGCCCGCCGTCGCCGAAGGCGACGCCGACGCCGAGTGTGGTGAAGTCGCAGTTCATGATGTTGGCCCGATGGCCGTCGCTGTTCATCCAGGAGGCCATCACGGCTGCCGCGTCCACCTGGCCGCGGGCGATGTTCTCGCCGCCCATGCCCGTGATGCCCGCCTGCGCGGCCCGGGCCCAGGGGGTGTCGCCGTCCGGGTCCGTGTGGTCGAAGAAGTTGCGGGTCGCCATGTCCGCGCTGAAGGCGCCGGCCAGTGCTGCGAGCCGTGCGTCCGCGCGCACCGGGGTGCAGCCCGCCTTCGCGCGTTCGACGTTCACCAGTCGGAGGACCTCGGCCTCCGCGGCCTGGCTGCGGTCGGCGGTGGAGGCGACCGGGGTCCTCTCCGTCGGCGTCGCCGAGGACGGGGTCGGCTTCGGAGCGGGCGCCGCCGCCTTCGTGGTGGGTGCGGTCGAGGTCTTCGGTGCCGCGGGCTTCGCGGTGCCGGGGGCCTTCGTCTTCGTCGGGGTCGGCTCGGGGGTCGGCGGGGGGGTGGTCTTCGGGCTCGGTGTCGCGGTCGGGGAGGCCGGGGGCTTGCCCTCGGTCGCCCCCGTGCGCGCAGTCGTGCGGCCGGACTCGCCGGCCGGGGTCGGCGCGGTGCCGCCCTGCGTGGTCAGTTCGGGGGCCTGTCGGGACGGGACGGGCCGCTCGCTGGCGCTCGTGCTGCCGAGGGTGAGGGTGTCCCCGCCGGGCAGCAGGCCGGAGGTGACGGCGATGGCGCCGACCGCGACCGCCGCGGAGGCGCCGAGCAGCCCGGTGCGTACGGGGCGCCTGCGACGGGTACCCCGCTGCGGGCGGGCCGAAGCGGCCGCGTAGTCTTCTGCGGCGGGTGTGGCGCCGGAGCGACGGTGGCGTCCCATCTGCCCTGCCTTCCTCTGCTGGCCTTTGCTTGCTTTGCCGATCTTTGCTGCCGGTACCGTTCCGGCTCGATGTCCGAACGGCGCGCGCCCATACGGGTGAGGTGCGTTCGGTCGGGACTGTACGCCATGGGAAGCAGGGGCGATGTGCTCATCTGGCAATCCGCCGACTAGCGTGCAGCCATGAATGACGACGTGCGGATGACCGCCTGGGTGCGCGGCCGGGTACAGGGAGTGGGCTTCCGCTGGTTCACCAGGGCAAATGCCTTGGAGATCGGCAGCCTGGTCGGCTTCGCCCTGAACCTCGATGACGGACGGGTGCAGGTGGTGGCCGAGGGGCCGCGTGAGAATTGCCACCATTTGCTCGATTGGCTGCGCTCCGACGACACTCCCGGACGCGTGGACGGCGTCACTGAGATCTGGGGCACACCGCGCGGCGGCTACGAGGGCTTCGCCATCCGTTGACGATCATGAGGGGAGTCCCCTTCGGTGACCGAGGGCGGTGCCCCGCGGACGACCGGTAACGGGTGCGTGACCAGCGAACCGCCTGATGGTTGCCAACGGGCGTCCGTCGTGGAAGGCTGCGCGGTAAGAATGATCGCGACGCCCCGCGGCGCCGAGTATGAAGGCCCCCTCGCTCGCCGAGCGCCGGTGGACTCCTCGGTCGCCCCTTCAAACGGGGCGTGATCGTGTTGACCGTCAAACTTTTTGGTGAGACTCTGGAAGCCCCGCGCACCTTCGCTGTTTGGCAGTGGAACCGGCACGACAAGCAGTACTGCCGAGCACCGCGGGTGCGAATCCCTCACGACCCACACCGCTTCGGTCGGTCACTCATTGTGGAGGACCATCCATCATGGCAAAGGCGCTTCTCGGTTACGTCGGCGGCTCCGACCCGCGACTCCTCGCCGAGATGCGACGGCTTCAGCAGCGCGTCCAGGACCTCGAATCCGAGCTGGTACGGATCCAGTCCGAGAACGACACGCTCGCTGCTGCCGCCGCTCAGCACCAGGGAGACTCGCTGCTGAACAGCATCGACCTCGACGTACCCCAGGCAGAGCCTGCGCTCACCTGACAGCCCAGCCCCGAGGGGCCAGGTGGGAAACAATCTCGTCGGCGCAGCCGGATCACAGACAGCTGATCGTGCAGAACGATCCAGAGGCACGACAGCTGGACTCGCAAGGGGCGCTTCGGCGTCCCTTCTTTCTTTCACCCGTTGTTTCCCCCGTGTCCCACCCCTCCTCATCCGAGGATCTGCCCCACGTCATCACGGGTGAAACGCACGGACCCCGGTAGAGTCCCCGGAGTGCACCTCAAGGCCCTGACCCTCCGCGGATTCAAGTCGTTCGCATCGGCCACCACCCTCCGGTTCGAACCGGGAATCACCTGCGTGGTGGGACCCAACGGGTCGGGCAAGTCCAATGTCGTGGACGCCCTCTCCTGGGTCATGGGCGAGCAGGGCGCCAAGTCGCTGCGCGGCGGCAAGATGGAAGACGTCATCTTCGCCGGCACGACCGGGCGCCCTCCGCTCGGCCGTGCCGAGGTCTCGCTGACCATCGACAATTCCGATGGTGCGCTCCCCATCGACTACGCCGAGGTCACCCTCACCCGGATCATGTTCCGGGGCGGCAGCAGCGAGTACCAGATCAACGGGGACACCTGCCGCCTGCTCGACTTCCAGGACCTGCTCTCCGATTCCGGCATCGGACGGGAGATGCACGTCATCGTCGGCCAGGGGCAACTGGACTCGGTGTTGCACGCCGATCCGATGGGCCGTCGCGCCTTCATCGAGGAGGCCGCCGGGGTCCTCAAGCACCGCAAGCGGAAAGAGAAGGCGCTGCGGAAGCTGGACGCGATGCAGGCCAACCTCGCGCGCGTCCAGGACCTCGCCGACGAACTCCGCCGCCAGCTCAAGCCGCTCGGCCGCCAGGCCGCCGTCGCCCGCCGTGCCGTGGTCATCCAGGCCGACCTGCGCGACGCCCGACTCCGTCTCCTCGCCGACGACCTCGTGCGGCTCCAGGAAGCCCTGCAGGCCGAGGTCGCCGACGAAACGGCCCTGCTCGCACGCAAGGAGGCCACCGCCGCCGGGTGGCGCGCGGCCCTCGCCCGGGAGGCCGAACTCGAGGCCGACGCGCGCACCCTCGTGCCCCGCCTGGAACGTGCCCAGCAGAGTTGGTACGACCTCTCCCGGCTCGCCGAGCGCGTCCGGGGGACCGTCTCGCTGGCCGACGCGCGGGTGAAGAGCGCCACCGCCGCCCCCGTCGAGGAACGCCGCGGTCGTGCCCCGGAGGACCTGGAGCAGGAGGCCGCCCGGGTCCGTGAGCAGGAAGCCGAACTCGAAGCCGCCCTGGAGGTCGCCGAACGCGCCCTGGAGGACGCCGTCGACCACCGCGCTGAGCTGGAGCGGTCCCTTGCGGAGGAGGAGCGCCGGCTCAAGGACCTGGCCCGTGCCGGCGCCGATCGGCGCGAGGGCCTGGCCAGGCTGCACGGCAGGGTGAACGCCGCCCGCTCGCGCGCCGCGGCCGCCCAGGCGGAGATCGACCGCCTCGCCGCCGCCCGTGACGAGGCCGCGGAGCGGGCGGCCGTCGCCCAGGAGGAGTACGCCCGGCTGAAGGAGGAGGTCGAGGGGGTCGGCGCGGAGGACCTCGCGCAGGACGAGCGGTACGAGGCCGCCCGCCGCGAACGCGCCGAGGCCCAGGAGGCACTGGGCGCGGTCCGCGAGGCAGCCGGCGCCGCCGAGCGCAGTCGCGCCGCCGCCCGGGCCCGGCACGACACCCTCGCCCTCGGGCTGCGCCGCAAGGACGGCACCGGCGCACTGGTCTCCGCCGGGCTCGCCGGACTCCTGGGCCCCGCGGCCGAACTGCTCACGGTCGAAGCGGGGTACGAGGTCCCCCTGGCCGCGGCGTTCGGTGCCGCGGCCGACGCGCTCGCCGCCGCCGGCCCCGCCGCCGCCGCCGAGGCCCTGCGCCTGTTGCGCAAGCAGGAAGCGGGGCGGGCGTCCCTGCTGCTGGCCGGAGCGCCGGACCCGGTTGCGGCTCCGGACGCGGAGGGGCGCCGGTGCGCCGCCGACCTGGTCAGCGGTCCCGCCGAACTGCTCGGCGCGGTCCGCCGGTTGCTGGCCGGGTTCGTGGTCGTCCACGACCTCGACGAGGCCGTCGAACTGGTCAGGAGCCGACCGGAGTTGACCGCCGTCACCGCCGAGGGCGACCTCCTCGGGGTGCACGTCGCGCACGGCGGCTCCGCCGCGGCGCCCAGCCTGCTCGAAGTCCGGGCCGCGGTCGACGAGGCCGCTGCGGAACTCGTCGAACTGGGCCTGCGGTGCGCGGAACTGGAGACCGCCCAGCAGGAGGCGGCCGAGCGGTACCGCGTCGCCGGCGTGCGCGTGGAGGAGCTCGACGGGCAGCGCAGGGAAGCCGACCGGGAGAAGTCGTCGACCGCACAGCGGCTCGGCCGGCTGGCGGGACAGGCCAAGGGGGCTGCGGGGGAGGCCGAGCGCACCGCCGCGGCCGTCGCGCGGGCTCGGGAATCCCTGGAGGAGGCGACCGCCGCGGCGGCGGAGTTGGCCGAGCAGCTGCTGGCCGCGGAGGAGGCACCGGCCGAGGACGAGCCCGACACCGCCGTGCGCGACCGGCTCGCCGTCGACGGCTCCCGGGCGCGCCAGATCGAGATGGAGGCACGGCTCCAGGTCCGCACCCATGAGGAGCGGGGCAAGGGGATCGCCGGACGGGCCGATGCGCTCGACCGGGCCGCCCGTGCGGAGCGGGAGGCGCGCGTGCGCGCCGAGCAGCGCCGGGCCCGGCTCCGCCACGAGGCGGACGTCGCGGGTGCGGTCGCCGCCGGCGCCCGGGGCCTGCTGGCCCACGTGGAGGTTTCGCTGGCCCGCGCCGAACGGGAGCGGGTCGCGGCCGAAGCCGCGAGGGCGGATCGGGAGCAGGGCCTGACCGTCGCCAGGGCCCGGGGGCGTGACCTCAAGGCCGAGCTCGACAAGCTGACCGACTCCGTCCACCGGGGTGAGGTGCTGGGTGCGGAGAAGCGCTTGCGGATCGAGCAACTGGAGTCGAGGGCCCTGGAGGAGTTCGGGGTGGAGTCGACCGACCTGGTCGCCGAGTACGGCCCGGACCAGCCGGTGCCCCCCTCGCCGGCGGCCGAGGGCGAGGTGCTGCCCGAGGAGGCCGACCCCGACGACCCGCAGGACCCCCGCAACCGACCGCGGCCGTTCGTCCGTTCGGAGCAGGAGAAGCGGCTGAAGGCCGCCGAGCGGGCGCACCAACAGCTCGGCAAGGTCAATCCGCTGGCCCTGGAGGAGTTCGCGGCCCTGGAGGAGCGGCACAGGTTCCTCTCGGAGCAGTTGGAGGACCTCAAGAAGACCCGCACCGATCTGCTTCAGGTCGTGAAGGAGGTCGACCTGCGCGTCGAACAGGTCTTCACCGAGGCCTACCGGGACACGGCCCGGGAGTTCGAAGGCGTCTTCTCCCGGCTCTTCCCGGGCGGCGAGGGGCGGCTCGTCCTGACCGACCCGGACGACATGCTCACCACCGGGGTGGAGGTGGAGGCCCGCCCACCGGGCAAGAAGGTCAAGCGGCTGTCGCTGCTGTCCGGTGGCGAGCGCTCGCTCACCGCCGTGGCGCTGCTGGTGGCCATCTTCAAGGCCAGGCCCAGCCCGTTCTACGTGATGGACGAGGTGGAGGCGGCGCTCGACGACACCAACCTCCAGCGGCTGATCGGGATCATGCGGGAGCTCCAGGAGTCCTCGCAGCTGATCGTGATCACGCACCAGAAGCGGACGATGGAGGTCGCGGACGCGTTGTACGGCGTGTCCATGCAGGGAGACGGCGTCTCGAAGGTGATCAGTCAGCGGCTGCGCTGAGGGCCCCCTCTCGTTCGTTCAAGTTGTGAATTCATGAAGTGTCGAGATGCTTATAAAGTCACATCACATCGACTATTGACTTCGAAACTTGAAGACATAGTCTCTGCAACGTTGCTTTAACCTTCACGTGGTGGGCGGCGTGAAGTTGTGCGCCACTGGAAGGGCTCGCCCCCCACCCAGGAGTCCATGTGACCAGCACCGCGCAGGCGCCCACGCCGCCGCCTTCTGAAGGCCGAGCCGCTCACCCGGACCACCTCGGCCACGTCATCTTCATCACGGCCTCCGCCGCGATGGGCGGTTTCCTCTTCGGCTACGACAGTTCCGTCATCAACGGGGCCGTCGAGGCGATCCGCGACCGCTACGACATCGGCTCCGGCACCCTCGCCCAGGTCATCGCGATCGCCCTGATCGGCTGTGCGATCGGTGCCGCGACCGCGGGCCGGATCGCCGACCGCATCGGCCGCATCCGGTGCATGCAGATCTCCGCGGTGCTCTTCGCCGTCAGCGCCGTGGGTTCCGCACTGCCCTTCGCCCTCTGGGACCTCGCCCTCTGGCGGATCATCGGCGGCTTCGCCATCGGCATGGCCTCCGTCATCGGTCCGGCCTACATCGCCGAGGTCGCCCCCGCCGCCTACCGCGGTCGCCTCGGCTCCTTCCAGCAGGCTGCGATCGTCATCGGCATCGCCATCTCCCAGCTGGTCAACTACGGCATCCTCCAGCTCGCCGACGGCGAGCAGCGCGGCAAGATCGGCGGCCTGGAGGCGTGGCAGTGGATGCTCGGCGTGATGGTCGTCCCCGCGGTCCTCTACGGCATGCTGTCCTTCGCGATCCCCGAATCCCCCCGCTACCTCATCTCCGTGGGGAAGATCGACCGGGCCAAGGCGGTCCTCGCCGAGGTCGAGGGCCACGGCGTCAACCTCGACCACCGCGTCGCCGAGATCGACCGGGCCATGCGCAGCGAGCACAAGTCCACCTTCACGGACCTGTTCGCCACCGGGAGCCGGTTCCGGCTGCTGCCCATCGTCTGGGTCGGCATCGGACTCTCGGTCTTCCAGCAGCTCGTCGGCATCAACGTCGCCTTCTACTACTCCGCGACCCTCTGGCAGTCCGTCGGCATCGACCCGTCGAGCTCCTTCTTCTACTCCTTCACCACGTCGATCATCAACATCATCGGCACCGTGATCGCGATGGTCCTGGTCGACCGGGTCGGCCGCAAGCCGCTGGCCCTGGTCGGATCCGTCGGCATGGCGATCGCCCTCGCCTTCGAGGCCTGGGCCTTCTCCGCCGACCTCGTCGACGGCAAGCTGCCCGAGACCCAGGGGGCGGTGGCCCTCGTCGCCGCCCACGTCTTCGTGCTCTTCTTCGCCCTCTCCTGGGGCGTGGTGGTCTGGGTCTTCCTCGGCGAGATGTTCCCCAACCGGATCCGCGCGGCGGCCCTCGGCGTGGCCGCCTCCGCCCAGTGGATCGCCAACTGGGCCATCACCGCCAGCTTCCCGTCCCTCGCGGACTGGAACCTCTCCGGCACCTACGTGATCTACGCGACCTTCGCCGTGCTCTCGATCCCCTTCGTGCTCCGGTACGTCAAGGAGACCAAGGGCAAGGCGTTGGAGGAGATGGGCTAACCCCCGCTGCCCCCTCCTCGCGACGACTGCCCCGGCCGAGGCCTCACGCCCCCAGCCGGGGCAGTACGTCGTCGCAGAACAGCCGCAGGCTCCGCCACCCCTCCTCGATCGGCATCCCGCCGCACAGCGGGTGGAGCACCAGGCTCTCCAGCCCGAGCCCCGCGCACTCCTCGGGGGTGACGACCCGGTAGACGCCCTCCTCCCGCAGCTCCGTCACCGAACCCGCTGTCGAGCGCACCGCCGAGCGGATGTCCTCGGACTGCCAGGAGGCGTACGTCCGTGCCTCGTGGAGGAAGTGTTCCCCGTGCTCCGCCCAGGTCCGGTCCGGATCCTCCGACAGGTGGAGCAGCGGGGTCCGCTCGGCCGGCATCATCGTCCACCCCTCCGTGCCGTACTCCGTGCACCGCTCCCGGTAGTACGCATCGAGCTCCGGCAGGTGCGCGCTCGGGAAGAAGGGCAGCCCGAGCCGCGCCGCCCGTCGCGCCGCCGCCCTCGACGACCCCCCGACCAGCAGCAGGGGGTGGGGGCGGGTGAAGGGGCGCGGGGTGACCCGCACCGTACGGCCCCGGTAGCCGAAGGGCTCTCCGGTCCAGGCGGCGAGCAGGGTTTCCAGCAGCAGGTCCTGCAGTTCGCCGCGCCGCCCCCAGTCCACGCCGCGCTCCTCGTACTCCTCGGGCCGGTAGCCGATCCCGGCCACCGTCACCAGTCGACCGCCGCTGAGCAGGTCCAGGACCGCCATCTCCTCGGCCAGCCGCAGGGGGTCGTGCAGCGGCCCGATGATCGCCGAGACGGTGACCGCGATCCTGCGCGTGGCGCCGAAGACCGCGCCGGCGAAGGCGAAGGGGGAGGGGAGCCAGTTGTCCTCGACCCCGTGGTGCTCCTCGGTCTGCACGGTGTCGACGCCGTGCCCGTCGGCGTACGCGGCCATCGCGAGGGCGGCCCGGTAGCGCTCCGACAGCGATGCGGGGGTCGCCCGGGGATCGACGAGGTTGAACCGTACGACGCTGAACGGCACGGGAGGTCCCCCTTCGCGGGTGTGCGGCGGGAGGACCCTAGCTGACGAATCGTCAGATGAGAACGGTCCGGTCGGCTCCGACGGCCGGCCGCGGGGACTCCCCGCGCCGGCGGCCGGCCGGAGCGGCACCGGACGCCCCGCCGGAGCCCTGCGCGTGCCCCCGCACCGGCGCTCCCGGCCCGGGGCCCGGGAACCGCTGGTCAGCGAGGTGCGGTCCGACGGCGAGCGGCCCGTTCGACCAACGGGGGCGCGCCCCGCACGGGGAACGAGGGGATCCGGGGAGGCCACGCCATACTGGTGAGCGTTATGGAACTCATCCTTGCTGTAGTCATCGCTCTGGTCGTCGTGGTCGCCGTGACGAGCGGACTCGTGATCAGCGGTCGCAAGAAGAAGCAGCTGCCGCCGGCCGAGCCGCCGTCCACCACGCCGACCATCACCGCTCCGCCCGTCGAACCGCACGTCGGCGAGGAGGCGGAGACGCCGCGGGAGGAACCACGCCGCACGGTCGAGGAGGTCGACCTCCCCACCGAAGCGGCCCCCGAGGCCCCCGTCGTCGAGGAGCCCGCGGCTCCCGAGATCGAGGTGCCCGAGCCCACGGCCGGCCGCCTCGTGCGGCTCCGGGCCCGGCTCGCCCGCTCCCAGAACTCGCTGGGCAAGGGGCTGCTCACGCTCCTGTCCCGCGAGCACCTCGACGAGGACACCTGGGAGGAGATCGAGGAGACCCTCCTCACGGCCGACGTCGGCGTCGCCCCCACCCAGGAGCTCGTGGACCGGCTGCGCGAGCGCGTCAAGGTGCTCGGCACCCGTAGCCCCGAGGAGCTGCGCGGTCTGCTGCGCGAGGAGCTCGTCGCGCTCCTCGGCGACTTCGACCGCACGGTGAAGACCGAGAGCCCCGAAGACACCCCGGGCGTGGTGATGGTCGTCGGAGTCAACGGCACCGGCAAGACCACCACCACCGGCAAGCTCGCCCGGGTCCTCGTCGCCGACGGCAAGTCCGTCGTCCTGGGCGCGGCCGACACCTTCCGTGCCGCCGCCGCCGACCAGCTCCAGACCTGGGGCGAGCGCGTGGGCGCCCGGACCGTCCGCGGCCCCGAGGGCGGCGACCCGGCGTCGATCGCCTTCGACGCGGTCAAGGAGGGCATCGCGGAGAAGGCCGACGTCGTCCTCATCGACACCGCCGGCCGGCTCCACACCAAGACCGGCCTGATGGACGAGCTCGGCAAGGTCAAGCGCGTCGTCGAGAAGCACGGCCCGCTCGACGAGGTCCTCCTCGTGCTCGACGCCACCACCGGCCAGAACGGCCTGATCCAGGCCCGGGTCTTCGCGGAGGTGGTCGACATCACCGGCATCGTGCTGACCAAGCTCGACGGCACCGCCAAGGGCGGCATCGTGGTCGCCGTCCAGCGCGAGCTGGGCGTCCCGGTCAAGCTGGTCGGCCTCGGCGAGGGGCCGGACGACCTGGCCCCCTTCGAGCCGGGCGCCTTCGTCGACGCCCTGATCGGCGACTGAGGCGGGCCACGACGTGCGGAGGGGCCCCGTCACCGGGCAGG
>NZ_JBHYMK010000072.1:0-33774 GCF_042743065.1 Streptomyces sp. NPDC058872 | reverse complement strand
GATACGAAGGTCCCCGCCGGCGCCGGCGGGGACCTTCGTATCGTGAGATCGGCTGTACAGGGGTCAGCACATGAGTTCTGCGGTCTTTTCCTTGTACTCCTGCATTTCCCCTGCCTCATAGCCTGCATCCTTCAGGCTCTGCATCAGTTCCGCCGTGTCGCCGCACAGGCGGGGGCGCTGCTGGTCAAGATAGGATTTCACGCTGTCAGCGGTCAGTTGTTCCCATGTTCGCTTGGTCTCGTCGTCCTTCTCATGCGCATAGGAGAACTCGACCCATTCCTTTTCCTTTTCCGTCAGGCGGGACGTGTCAACATGCGTGTCGCTTCCGCTGCACGAGGTGACCAGGAGAGTGCACGCCACCACCACGAGACATATATGCGCTTTCTTCACAATTCTCTCTTCTGGGTAGACCGCCAGGGGTGCATGACATCTCATGCCCACGTCAACGCGGTGGTCCGCTCAGGGCTCAGTGAGCGTCTTTCGTTTCGAATTATTGTAGGTCAGGAGTATGTGGACAGCTTGTACTACAGCCGGAGATCTTGAGGGTCGGTGATCAGGGCTGATGCGTTCTCAAGCTTCGAGATCGAGTAGTTGGAGCGCGTGGTCGGTCCGTGACCGGTGGTGGTCGGTGGCGGCAGCGATATTCGTCCAGCCGGCCTGGCGGATGAGACCGATGGCGAGGTTGCGCATGGTCGCCATCGCTCTGGGGGCGGTGCCGGTGCGGACGCGGGAGGCGTCCTCGGCGAAGGTCACGTCTCGCACGTGGTGCAGGGCCTCGACCTGCCAGTGTCCGCGGATCAGTTCGGCGAGGCGGTCTGGGGTGGCCCGTTCGGGGGTGAGGCTGGTGACCGCGTAGATCGTCTTGATGGTGGTCTTGCCGGTCTTGCGGTTCGTGCGGCGGCGCTTGACCTCGATGGCCTGCACGGCGTGGGGGAAGGGGAGTCCGGGCTGGACGGTGCAGACCTTGAGACGGCGGATCTCCTGGCGTCCGTGCTGTTTGTCGCGGGTGCGGTGCTGGAGTGGGATCTCGCGCCAGGGCAGGCGTCGCAGCTGGCGACGGAGCTTCTTCTGGTTGCCCTTGACGACCAGGATGTAGTGGGCGCCCTGGGCGGTGATCTGCTCGGCGTGGCCGGTCTGGGTGTCCATCGCGTCGGCGGTGATCACGTGGTCGCGCAGGTCCATCCGGTCCAGCAGCGGGGTGAAGGCGGGGATTTCGTTGCTCTTCGTGGCGATCTGCCGCTGAGAGATGACAGCTTGTCCCTCGTGAAGGACAGCGGCCAGGAGATGGATGGCGCTCTGGTCGCCGTGACGGCTGCCGCGCACGGCCTTGCCGTCGACGGCAAGGCCCGCCAGCGCGGGCCGGTCCTCCAAGACCGGGTCGGCCGCATGTCGGGCGAGCCAGGCACCCACGGCATCATCGAGGGCGTCGCCGTCGAGACGGGACAGCAGCCGGTCCAGGGTGGTGGCTCGTGGAAGACGGCGGAGCCCGATCCGTGTCCGTAGTTCGGGGGTGGCGTCGATGGCGAACCGGGTGATGCCCGCCAGCGTGGTGGCTCCGCCGAGGACCGCGAGCAGGCACAAGGCGAGCAGGGAGCCCAGCCGGTAGCGGCGGCCTTGCGCCCGCCGAGGGTCGGGGAGCCGGTCCAGCACCTGCGACAACGAGGCCAGTCCCGGCAGTTGTGCGGGCGGGCAGGGTAGGTCGGTGTCCTCGCGGTGGCGCCGGAGGACACCGATCAGGGAGGATGACACGCGAACGCGACCCCTGTTCGTGATCAAAGGCTTCGACAACCTTGATCATCAGGGGTCGCGTTCGTCGTCTCCAGTCCGGACAACCCGGCCATCACGGCACGTACACATGCGATCGACTCATCTCGCCGAGCGAGAACGCATCAGCCCTGGGTCGGTGATCGGCGGGATCGGCCGGTGGGCGGCCCAGGGTTTTAGGTGGCGGGGCAGCGAGTCGCCGCGTCGTCGGTAGTGACTGACGGTGGCGCGGGTCTGGTGGAGGCGACGCCAAAAGTCGCAGGCCAGGACCGTTTCGACGGGGTGGTGGGGGTTGAGGCGGCTGGCGGCGAGGCAGTGCCGGATGCTCTGTCGGGAGGGCCGCAGGAGTGGGCCAGGGATCAGCCGGTGGTCTCGCTCTCGCCGTTCACCAGGTCTTTTCCCGGACCGGCCGCCTCCTCGGGGGTGTCGTCGGCGTCCGGTTCGGGGTCGGTCAGTGCGGCGTGCTGAACGGTGAGGAACGCGGTGGCGAGCATGCAGGCGGTGATGTGGCGGTGCCACGGGGTCCACTTGCGGACCTGGTACTGGGCGAAGCCGACAAGCTGCTTGTCGATCTCGTTGTCCTCCTCGATCCGCCAGCGACCGCCGGCCCGCGCGATGATCTCTGTGAGGGTGGTGCCGACCGGAGCGTGGACCAAGAAGTAGGCGATCTCCCGGTGGAGTTCGCCGTCCTTGCCGCGCCGGTTGGGGTACGGAGATCTACGCAGGACCAGCCAGTGCGCGAAACCCTCGGCGGGCGCCTCGTCCTTGACCTTCACGTCGAAGGCGGTCCAATCGTAGAGACGCTCACCCTTCGCACCGTCGCCCAGGGAACGGCGTTCCCACCGGTCTCGGGTCCTGGCGTAATGCAGCAGGTTGTCCGCTCGCTTCACGGCCCTCTGGCGGGGCTTGCCGGGCGGGCCGTCCAGCGGTAAATCGACCGGGACGGCCAGGACATAGGGAAGGGATCTGTCGTGACAGAAGGCGCGCAGGCCCCGGTCGCGTCCGTACCCGGCGTCCGCCAGGACCCAGCCGAACGGGACACCGGCGGCCAGAGCGGAGGTGAGCATCACGATGGCGAGCTCCGGCTTGGTGGCGAAGACGATGTCGTCGGGGATCCCGGCCTCACGGCAGCGGTCCGGGTCGCTCGTCCACTCCTCGGGCAGGTAGAGACGGCGGTCGATGAAAGCGTGTCCACCCAAAGCGGCATAGGTGAGCATGACCATGGTCTGGCAATTGCGGACATCGCCGGTCAGCCCGCAGTGCTGGAAGGCCACCCCGACGGACTTGATGCCCTTCTTCTGCGCCTGGGTGTCGTCGATGACCAGCGACGCCTCCACGTCGCCGAGATACTTGATCACGTAGTCGCGCACCGCGTCGCGCAACTGGCCGGCACTCCAGACCGAACCGTTGAGCAGCCACTGCATCCGGTCCGGCGTCACATGCCCGGCCCGCTCCGCCAGCCGTCCACCCGTTCTTCTTCGGCAGCTCCGCCAGCAGCCCCTCGACATACTGTGTGAACACCACCCGCGGCTCGGGCCGGTTGAACAACCGCCCCAACGAACCAGTCAGCTCGGACAGCTCCGCGTCCCATCCGGCTATCTGCTCAGCCGTCACACCCGTCATCATGCCCGGTCAACGAGGATGACAGGACACAGTCACAAGATCTCCGGCTGTAGTACTCGGTGCCTCGCTTCCGGGGCGGGACAGGGTGAGGAGATAGCACTGGTCGGTCGTTCCGTCCGCGTCGGCCAGAAGAGCGGAGACGGTGGTGGTGCGTGCGTCGTGTGTCACCTTTCTGACGGTCAGCCGACCTGGAGACCTCGCCTGGTCAAGGGCATGCTGGGCCTCCGTGACGGTCATCAGGTCGCCGCCGAGGTTTTCCAGGGCCTGCCGCGCCATGCGGGCCAGGTTGCCGATCTGCTTGCCGGGCCGGCAGATGGCAGCTTCTCGCGTGGTGACGTCGACGCGCCAGGCGCGGTCGGGACCCACGGCGTACGTGAAGACCTTGCAGGACACGATCCGGTCGACCCCGTTGGTCAGGAGATGGACAGTGTCGTACCCCGTCGCCATCTCGACCACGGCGGTGAACTCCTTGCGGGGCGCGTCGTAGGTGATGACGGGCGCCTCAGTGTGCTTTCCGATGAGGGTGGTGAGCGTGGCGGGATCGGTGGTGGCGCTCGCGCGGAGTACCCGTATCGACTCCTGGGTCGCGTGGTCGGTCCGGTCGCGGAGTTCGGCCTCGGCTGCTGTCCCGTTCTTGTCGGTGGTGTTGCCAGTACTCCACAGCCTGTACCAGAACGCGGCCGCGAGACTCCCACCGATGAGGACCAGCAGGACCAGAAGGATCAGTGAACCGCTCCGGGGGCGGTAGAGTTCAGATGATGTTTGTGACCGGGGGTTTCGTGCTTGCGGGGTGGCAGGCTCTGCTCGCTCTCGCTCATCTTCGTAATCGTCATCCGTACGACCAGCTCGCGGCGGGGTTCGGGATCGACGCCACCACCGCCTACCGCTACGTCACCGAGGCCGTCGACGTCCTGGCCGCCCTCGCCGAAGCGGTCCGGCACCCGGCTGGTCGGTGACATCACCTACCTCCCGACGGTCGAGGGCAGGCTCTACCTCGCCTGCTGGCTGGACCTGACCACCCGCGAGATCGTCGGTTACGCCATGGCCGACCACCATCGCGCCGAGCTCGTCGTAGACGCCTTCAACATGGCCTACGGCCGAGGCGGCCTGGAGCCTGGATGCGTGATCCACATCGATTGCGGTAGCGAGTGCAAGTTGACCCAATTACGCCATCTAAGGGTTGTCCCGTAAATGCTCTTTGAGCCGCCTCGGGCATGGAGGGCTGCCGTACGGCCCGCCGCCCTATCCGGCGAGGGCGAGGTTGTACATCCGGGCGATGCCGAGCATGGCGTGGTGGACGCCGTCGCCTTTGAGGCGGCAGTCGCGGAGGATCTTCCAGGTCTTCATGCGGGCGAAGACGTGCTCGACGCGGGCGCGGACCTGCTTGTGGGACTTGTTGTGTTCCTCTTTCCAGCCCGGAAGTTCGGCCTGGCCGCGCTGTCGGCGATGCGGGATGACGAGTCCGGTGCCCGGGTAGCCGCCGTCGGCGATCGTGAGGGTCTTGCCGACGGCGGCCTTGGCGCCGGATTCCTCCCAGGCCTTGCAGTCATTACGGTTCCCGGCGAGCGGCCGGCCGATCACGACGACCAGGCGGGTGTCGGCGTCGATGACGACCTGGTGGTTGGTGGAGTACCGGTAGTTCTTCGACCGCTCGGCGATGGTGTGATCCCGGGTGGGGACCAAAGTGCCGTCCACGATGAGCACGGTGTCCTTGGCGAATCGCTTGCGGGGCTGGAGAGCGAGCATCGGCCCGAGGTGGTCGATGATCCGGTCCGCCGCCGACTTCGACACCCTGAACAGCGGGGCGAGCTGGCGCATGGTCAGGTTTGTTCGCCAGTACGCGGCGACCAGCAGTGCCCGGTCCTCCAGCGGAAGGCTCCACGGTCGGCCCTTGCGGACCGCGTCCGCGCCCACGCGCCGCAGCACCGTCACCAGCTTCCCGAAAGCACGCGGGCTCAGTCCGCTGAACGGGGCTATCCAGGACGGCTCCGACGCCGTGATCACACCAGACACGACAAGATCATCTCAGTTGCCGACGCTGCCCCATGTCCTCGATCGTGTGTGCTCGGCAAGCAGGGAGGGCACATGGGACTGGTTCTTTTCCCGGGCGACGGAGACAACAGCAGTCCGGATGTCTCCTGGTCCTACAGCGGCTTCGCCGCGTTCCGGCGGCGTCTGGCCGAGACCGAGGGGTTCGTCCTGTCCGAGATGTGGGGCTTCGGCGGCGAGCGCCCATGGAGCGAGGTGTCCACCGCGCTGGAGCCACTCCTCGATCATCCGGATGACGGCGGTGACGACCTCTCGCCTGCCGAGTGCGCGTCGATTCTGGTCCGGCTGGAGGCGATCACCGACCAGTGGACACGGGAGGACAGCGACCAGCTCCTCCAGCAGCACATTGAGGACGCCCGCCAGCTGGCGGGCGTCCTGCGGCTCTGCATCGAGAAGGACGTCCCGCTGGCCTTCCTCTGAACCCCACCGACCACGGAACCCACTTACGGGACAGCCCTTAGCTTGATCTTTAACATCTGGGCCGTTGGTCAGCCGCTGAATAGGGTCGAGGTGATCTCAAGCCGCGTGGGACCATCTCGGCATGCGCCTGGTAGCTGACGGAGCCACGCCGACCTCGCGGTTGACGCTGGTCAAGGACCTCGAAACCGACGACGGGTATGCCTTCGAGCTGGAGAGCCCGCTCTTCCTGGCTGTCGGTGATCGAATCGCTTTCGAAGACGACAGGCTTGTCGTCGTGCCGGCCAGTGGAGAGCGGCTGTCACCGGCCGGCGACTGGTCTACTCGTTGCGGGCCCGGATCCCTGCAGCGCCGGTTTCCCGTCGCAGGCCCTTGCCGGCCGTCAAGCGCTCATGGATGAAGCCGACTGGCTTCCGTCCTCTGCGGTGCGGGAGGCACGGCCAGGCTCGCGTCCTCCTCTGAGTGGGCGCCCGCGTGTGGGACCGGGCCGCGTCCTTCCCGCCGACCCGACCGCACCCCGCATTCGGCGGAGTGACGGACGGAGGGCGGCGAGCGGCGGACGGGCGGGTTCTGGTACGACCGGATCCTCGAATCCGGGGCTCTGGACGACGGAGCGGTGGGCACCTCCGGCGGGGGCTCCTCGTGTCGTGCTCGTGTGGCCTTCAGCGTCCGACCAGCGGTGCCCCATCGGGTCGGGGACGTCGAAGGGCCGCTGCAGAGCGGCACGGAGTCCGGCCGGTCGGCTCAGCCCCGGCGCCGTTGGTAGCTGTCGCTTGCGGTGGGCATCGCGTTGTGGACGGCGAAGGAGTTGTAGGAGACGCGATCGGTCCGGGCCTGGCGCCGGGCCTCGTTCGATCCGCAGCCCGTCGGCGCTGTCCGTCCGACCGCTGGAACGGCGCAGCAGCAGGATCACCAACAGCAAGCCGACTGCACCGAGCAGGCCGAACAGGACCAGGACCGCGCCCATCTACTTCCTCCTTCGTCCGCGTAGGCCACGCACATCACGGGGCCGGGAGCTGCCGGGGCAGGTGGTGACCCGGCAGTGATGCCCCGGGCGCCGCCCCGCATCAAGGCCGGGTCGTTCGGACCTGTCGTCGTACGGGCGGGACGCGGTTCTGCGTGCCGGCCCGTGCAGCCGCATGCCCATGGTGTTCCCCGACCCCGACGCCCCGCATCGGCGGAGCCCGGCAGCCGGTGTGCTGTCCCGTTGCCAGAACCCGGCAGCCAGGCGCCTGCACCGGCCGGACGGGCGCCGTCCTGCCACCGGCGGTGAGCAGATCCGCACCGGTGCTGTCGCGCGCGGGCTGCGCAACCGTCCGCCCTCCCCGCCGGCGGGATGGTGGCCAAGCCCACCAGAGGGGTGCTGACGGTGGGCTGCGTACCCATGTCCCGCGTGCGATCGGCGCCATAGCCTCCCGCAGGTCCCCGTCCACGAGCCCCGGAGGCACCTCGATGCATCGTTCCCCCTTCCCTTCCCCCTCGCGCTCCTGGCGGCGGGGCGGACCGGTGGCCCTCGTCCTCACCGCCCTCGCCCTCGCCGCGGTGCCGGCCACGGCGACGGCGACGGCGGACCCCGCCGTCCGCGCCGGCCACTGCGCCCGCATGGGCCACCTGCGCGTCCCGGGCGCCGAGCACCAGCAGACGGCGTGCCTGGCCGAACTCACCACGGCCGGCACGGTCGCCTCCGGGCACACCGACCCGGCCGACTGGGGGGGACTGACGCCGAAGGACCTGGCCGTCCCCAGCGGAGTGCCCGGCATCCAGATCGACGGCTACTTCCCCGATGCCTCCACCACCAACACCAACCACGGCTGGAACCACGACGCCCAGTTCGTCATCCGCCTGCCCGACCGCTGGAACGGCGGTCTCGTGGTGGCGGGCACCCCCGGCAACCGTGAGCAGTACGCCAACGACCGGGCCATCGCGGACGGGGCGCTGGCCCGTGGTTACGCCTACGCCGCCACCGACAAGGGCAACACGGGGCTCGCCTTCTACCGGGACGGAAAGGCACCCGGCGACGCGATCGTCGAGTGGAACGAACGGGTCACCCAACTCACCCGGGCCGCTCGCGCCACGATCGCCCAGCGGTACCACCGGCCCCCGTCCCGCACCCTGGCCGCGGGTCTGTCCAACGGCGGCTACCTGGTGCGCTGGCAGTTGGAGAACCACCCGGAACTCTACGACGGGGGCGTGGACTGGGAGGGCACCCTCTGGCGGGCCGGGGGCCCCACCCTGCTGGACTTCCTCCCGAAGGCCCTGCGCGCCCATCCCGTGTACGCAGCGGGCGGCGAAGGAGCCGAACGGGCCCGGGAAGCCATGCACGCGGCCGGATTCCCCGCCGAGACCGAGTTCCTCTGGCCGTACCACCACAAGGTCTACTGGGACCTGACCCAACGCATCTACCGCGAGGAGTTGGACCCCGACTTCGACGGCGCCACCGAGGCGGGCACTCCGTACTGCACGACGGGCACGCCCGCCTGTGACACCGACTACGACTACGCCACCCGGCCCGAAGAGGTCCGGCAGGCCGTCGAGAGGATCGCGCTGACCGGACGCATCGGCAAGCCCCTGGTCACCCTGCACGGCACCCTGGACGCCCTGCTGCCCATCAGCCAGGACTCCGACGTCTACGCCCGCATGGTGCGCGAGGCCGGTCGGGAACGCCTGCAGCGCTACTACCGCATCGAGGGCGGCACCCACACCGACGCCCTCGCGGACGTGTTCCCGGACCGGCTGCGTCCCCTCGCGCCGTGTTACCGGGAGGCCTTCACCGTGCTGGAGGCTTGGCTCGCCCAGGGGTACCGCCCGCCCGCCTCCGGCACCGTCGCCCTGCCCGCCGGCCGGACCGCGGTGGCCTCGGCCAACGACTGCTCCCTGGACACCGGCGGCGCCGGCGGCACGTCATGAACGCCTGACGCTCGACTTCCCCGTGGAGACCGGTCGGGTCCGGCCGCCGTGCTCCCCGGCCGCCGTGCTCCCCGGCCGCCATGCTCCCCGGCTCCGGCTCCCCGGGCGCGGCCGGGCCCGGGAAGCCCTGCCGCACCGCGCCCTCCCCGCCGGACGCCTTCGCGACCGGCGGGGCTCGGACTCCAGCTGCGGTGCTGAGTGACCAACGGAGCTGAGTGACCAACGGAGCTGACGTCCGTCGGGCGGGATCCGCCGGCGGGTTCGACGCGCCCCGTAGAAATGGATCATGCGATCATGTGGTCGCGATCCTGTGGGGGGCTTCGCGAGGGGACGACGGGAGCTTGGTGTGGCCGTGGGCGGGTACCGGGACGGGGAATCCGTGCCGGACGAGGAGTGGGAGCGTTTCCTGCGCGAGTCGATGGAGGGCTCGGCGAACGCACCGAGGGAACCGTCCGCGCGGGCCCGCAGCGTCGGCAACCGATCGGGGAAGGGGCCCGGTCAGCCCGATGGATGGCGTACGTACACCCCGCCCGAGCCCCGACGGCGCAAGGGCTGGTACGTGGCCGGCTTCGTGGCGTCGGTGGCCCTGCTGGTCGTCGCCGTGGTGCCGGAGCGGGTCGTCGGCTGGTTCGGCAGCGAAAGCCAAGGAAGTCAGGAGAGCCGGCCCTTGGCTCCCGAAACGGGGATCCCGGGGGAAGCGCCTCCGGCGGAGCCCGCCGAGCGGCCCACCCTTGAGGAGCCCTTCAAGGGGTCGCCCGCGGCGCGTTGGGCGAGCGGTGCGGCGGGGATCACCGTGCCGGAGGCCAGGGCGACCGGGTGGATGAGCACGCCCCAGGTGGCCCGCGCCCTCGAACGGAGCCGGGACTTCCTCGTCGCGTCCAATCTGGACCCCGCGGTGTTGACGGGCGCGCGCCCGGAGAAGGCGATCACGTTGATCAACCCGCACCAACGGGACGTCCAGGACTTCCTGCGGGTCGCGTTCCGGACGCCCGACGAGAAGAACGACCCGCTGCTGCTGTTCAGCCGCTTCCAGAACTCACGGGTCCGCCTCGTCGGGGACGTGGTCAAGACCCGGGGACAGTTGACCTATCGAGAAGGCGAGCGGGGTGCGGTTCAGGTGACCGGCGACGTCACGTTCGTGTATCCGGTGACGCCCGCCGAGGGCGGTGACCAGGTCGTACGCACGATCGTTCGCCGCGAGGTGGTGATGAGCTGGGACAACCCGGCCGATGTCATCACCGCATCGGGAACCTTTTCCTTCGTGTCCTACAAGCTCGACGTGACGAACGGCGGCTGCGACACCCACGACGGTTTCCTGACGCCGACGTTCGGCGACGAGCACTCCTCCACCGGGGACGGTCCGCTGGTCGACCCCTACGACCGCAGCAGGTCCCTCGACGAGCGCACGGCGTCCGCGGAGGGCGGGTGCGGAGTCGCCACGCGGTCGTGAGGGGCCGTTCCGGTGCGGGTCGCAGCGGGGTCGACGGCACGGGCGACTGCTTCCCCCTCCCGCCCGCGCGCGGGACCGGCCGTGGTGCGGGCGGGGTGCGCAGGACGGGCCGGAGCGGGTCCGTGGCGCGGAGGACCCGCCTTCCCGGGCCCCGCCAGGGCTGACGGTCGAGGGCCGGACCTATCCTGTGGGGTGACGGACCAAGGGGGAAGGAGTCTGGTATGGCCTGGTTCTGGTGGGTCCTCATCATCTTCTGGACGGGCGGCTTCGCTTGGGCGGCCGACACCGTACGCACGGCACTGCGCAACCGGCACGACCGCAAGCTGGAGCTGTTGGAGGCCGCGAAGCAGGAGCGCCTGGCCGTGGAAGCGGCGCACCGACCGCCGGAGCCCATCTGCGGGTGCACGCATCACCTTGCCAAGCACGACAAGCAGGGCCGATGCCACGAGCGCGTCGAGGTTCCGACGGCCTGGGACGAACAGAAGAACCCGCTGCGGTACGAGGCCGGCCAGTGCAACTGCCAGCAGTACGTGGGCCCGCAGCCGCTGTCCCAGGTGTTCGCGGAGGAGTTGACGGACCGGGCCTGACCCACCCGGCCCGTGCCGGGCGGACGGGGCGGCTGCGTTCTCGTCGCCCCGCCGCTCCGGAGGGCGCCGTCGGCGTGCGACTGAAGAGGCCGACCCACGGGTACGGGCGTCACGCGGCCCGGACGCAAAGGGCTTCTTGCTGCTCGCCCCGGCCGTTTGCCTCACCGTTCGTGTCGGACGGCGGATTCGGACTCCTGGGCCAATCGGCGCAGGGCGAGCAGTGCGGGTTCGAGGAGAAGGGCCAGGAGGACGACGCGTTCTGCCCTTTCGCCGGGGTCCGTCGACGGCCTCGCACGATCCAGGTCCAGCGCGGCGGTCTGCTCGGCGATCCGCGCGTAGGGAAGGAGCATCGTCCAATCGACCTCCAGGCCGAGCGAACGCAGGGCGTGCAGGGACCGGCTGATGGTCCGTCGTGCGGGGTGTCCCTCCGACACCCTCCAACCCAGCTCTTCCATCAGCGCGTTCGTACCGGAAGCGTCCGCCCGCGGATCCTCGGGCCCGTGCGGAGCGGTGTCCGTGCCGGGCAACAGGCGGAGGACCCCGTCGAGTCGGTCGGGGGAGCGGGCCTCGTCGGAGGAGAGGAGGCCGAGGACCTGCTTGGCGTCGCTGACCGAGAGCCCCCTGACGCCGATCAGGGCCCGGATGAGCTTCAAGCGGTGCAGGTGCGACTCGTCGTACTGGGCCTGGTTCGCTGCGGTCGTACGGCCCGGCGGCAGCAGTCCTTCCCGCAGGTAGTACTTGATCGATGCGGTGGAGACCCCGCTGCGACGGTGAAGTTCGGACAGGCGCACGGGTTCCCCATCAGTCGGACGTCAGGTTCTCGGCGGGGCGCGGGGGAGGGGTGAAGGGGCCCCAGGCGAAAGCCGGCCGCCAGGGCTCCGGGGGCGTGCTCCAGGCCAGTTCGCCGATCTGGACGAGCGTCCGCCTGCCGGTGAGCGAGCGGAACACGTCCAGGCTTCTGCCGCCCATCGTCGCCGCGGCCCCGCCCTCGCCGATCGTCCAGGATCCGTCCGGGGTCTCGATGCGCAGCGCCGGCAGCCCGTGTTCGACCAGCGACAGGCCGAAGCCCAGGACCACCAGTTCGAGGGCGTCCCGGAAGGCGGGGTGATCACCGGTCAAGGGCACGTCCAGCGCGCGACGGACGTCGAGGTGGTGGGAGACGAGGTCCATGAGTGCAATGCGGGGCCGCAGCCCTGGGGCGCGGTCCAGCACCTCCCTCACCGGTCCGTCCAACGATGCCCATTCAGAAAGGAGTTCACCGATCGGTCGGTGCTGTTCGGGCGGTGGGACATCCGGCAGTTCGCGGGGGTCTTCGGCGATGACCCTCCGACAGACCTGGAGCAGGTGTCCGACGAGGTCGCGCACGTTCCAGGCGGGGCAGGCGGGCACCGGTAGCTCCGCGGCATCGGGGCGGTCTCGGAGGAGGCGGGCGACGTCATCACGGACGTCCCGGTACGCGGTTCCGTAGAAGTCCTCGGGGCGCTGTGGTCCGGTCATGTGGGGGTGTCCTCCTGTGCGGATCGGATGGGGACGTGCGCTGCCACGGCCGAACCGGCTTGCCGCTTCGAGAGGTGTCCCGCCTCGTGCAGCCAGCGGACCGTGTCGGCGACCGTCTCGACGAGGGGACGGGCGACGACACCGCCGGTTGCGGCGCACTCGTCCACGGGCACCGCGTGCGCACAGGTGTAGACGGCCCCGTACTCCGCCGGAACCTGCCAGGGCCACACCCGTTGCAGCAGGTCCGCGAGCAGGCCGAAGGGAAGTACGGCACGGGCCGGGAGGAAGGCGGCGGGAAGCCGGCGACCGGTGGCCGCACGGACCGCCCGGAGGTAGTCCCGCGTCGTCACGAACCGACCGGGACCGAAGTGCCGGTTCCCCCCGGGCACCTCCCGCAGGACGAGTCGGCCGTGGAGTTCGGCGGTGTCGCGGACGTCTCCGAGTGGGAAGCCCCCGAGGGGCCAGAGGGGCATCAACCCCCGCAACTCTCCTCGCAGCCGTGCGTTCTGATCGCCGAGATGCGGATCGTGCGGGCCGAGCAGCGCCGGCGGATAGCTGATCACCACCGGTGCGCCCGCTGCTTGATGGCGCCGGGCGATCGATTCCGCAGCGGCCTTGCTCGCCAGGTACGCCTCGCGCGGGTCGCCGACCGGCGAGTTCCCGTCGATCGTCCTGGTGGCCGCGGGCCACATCGCACCCACGGTGGAGACGTGGACGACGGGGTCCGCCCCGGTGCGCACCGCCGCGTCGAGGACCACTTCGGTGCCCCGTGCGTTGGTCCTCCGCACCTCGGCGCGCCGCCTGCTGTCGAAGGAGTACACCGATGCTGCGTGCAGCACCGCGTCCGCCCCTTCGACGGCCTGCTTCACGGCGCTTCCGTCGGTGACCTCGCCCGTCACCACCTCCACGGCCTCCGGCCGCACCCCGAGCGGCCCCAGCGAGGCTTCCACCCGTGCGGGGTCGCGGACGAGCAGGCGCACCCGGGCGCCGCGCCGGACGAGGGCCGCCACCGAGTGCGCGCCGACGAAGCCGGTTCCACCCGTCACCGATACCAACATGCTTGGTCCCGCCTTTCCGTGGAGGAGCGTGCAGCGGCTGATCGCGGTCATCAGGGCAAGGGGAGGGAACCGCAGGGGTTCACGGGTGACCCCAGGCCGTATTCATGAGCGCATCCGGGTGCGACGAAGGTCATGCCGATGGTCATCGAGAGGTCCATCGGCATGCCGTTCCTGTGGTGATCCATCTGCCGGGCCTGGAAGTACATCGACGGGTGCAGCAGCACTCCGAGGGTGCAGACGACCACGCCGCTCCCAAGCGCGAACGAACGCTCGAATCCCGGGCGTGAGGTTTCACTCGAACGGGTTCTGTCTCCTGCGCCGGGCATCGGTGTCCTTCGGTCACGTGAGGATGGGGTGCCGCCGGTGCCTCGCGGTGGTGCTGCCATCGTGGAGCCCGACGCGGGGCCGTGACTTCTCGCACGTTGCCGCCCTGCGATTCCTTTCGGCTCCGACTCCGGTCTGTACGGGGGAGTCCTGACCGAACGCCTCCGGAGGAGACGCCATGCCCACCGAACGAACCGGACCGATCACCGCGATCGTCACCCGTGCGTGCCGCGGATTCGGCAGGGGAATCACGACCGCGCCGGTCGAGACGGGCTTCCGCGTCGTCGGCGTCGCCCGTGGTGCGGACCCGCTCGCGGAACTCGGTGCGTCGTTGGGGGACGGTTCCGTCCCCGTGGTCGCCGGTGCCGCCGCCCCCTCACTGCCCGTGCACCTGATCGACGCGTACCGACCCCGCGCACTGGTCCTCAACCCGGGAGCGCATCCGGTCCTCGCCCCCTGCACGAGCACACGGGGGGCACGTTCCGGGAAGCCCGGGGGACGGAGTTGAACCACCTCGCCTACCTGCTGACCCCAGAAGGCCTGAAGGAGTTGTGACGGCGATGACGGACGGACCGCGAACCGAGCAGCCCAGCGTGACCCTGGGGCTGCTGCTGGATGCCGCAGAAGGGTTGTTCGGCACGCACGGCTACGCGAGCACGTCGCTGGACGCCGTCGTGGCTGCGGCAGGGATGACCAAAGGGGCGGTGTACCACCACTTCCGCAACAAGGCCGAGTTGTTCCGAGAGGTGTTCGTCCGGCAACAGAAGCGGGTGGCCGCAGAGCTGGAGCAGGCTGCGGCCCGGGCGCCCGACGCGGAGGCGGCGCTGCGCAACGGGGCCAGGCTCTTCCTGAAGCACTGCATGGACAACAGCGTCCAGCGGATCACGCTGCTGGACGCGGGTGCGGTGCTGGGGTGGGAGACGGCCCGGAAGATCGAGTGCGAGCACACCCTGAGGGTCTTCCATTCGAGCATGAGCGCGGTCATGGGGAGCGCGCTGGATGCGGAGACCCTGACGGTGCGCTGTCACATGCTCTTCGCCGCGCTGCGCGAGGCGGGAATGCTGCTGGCCCGCTCCGCGGACCCGGAACAGGTCCTGGCCACGGTCACGTCGGAATCGGAGCGGCTGCTTGCGCCCTTCGGCGGAGCGGAAGCGGCTTGAGGGGAGGGGCGGAAGCGGCTGGGGGAGGGGCGGGTCCGGTCAACTGCTCGCGATCCACTGGGAGTGGAAGCCGTGCGGGACCCGCACGGGCAGGGGGACGACCGCGACGGGCGGACCGGTGAAGTCGGCCGTGTCCAGCACGACCAGCTCCCCGCGGTCACGGACCGGGTCGTGCACGAGGCTGAGCAACCAGCCGTCCCCCTCGGGTGCGGTGGCATCGCGCGGGACGAACACCGCTTCGCCGGACTCCCGTCCGTGACCCAGGTCGTGGCAGTCGATCCGGCCGGTCAGGAGGTCATGGCGCAGTATCGAAGGGCCTGCGAGGGCCGCCCCGTGGCCCGGACGCATTCCCACGGCGAAGGCGTAACGGTACGGAGAGCCCGTGTACCGCTCGTCGATGCGCGGGAACTCGGCAACGCGCGAGGAGAGCTGTGACTCGGTCACGGTGCCCGCGAGCCGGTCCACGGTCCAGCGCCACAGGACGGGCACGGACTCGCTGGGGTGCAGCGGGTCGCGGTCGAAGGCGCGCTCGTGGCGGATGACGTCGACGACGACTTCATGGCCGCGCTCGTAGGCGTTGACGGGGTGGAACACGAAGCAGGGGGTCACCTCCATCCACAGGACGTCGGCGTCCCCTCCGTCGCGGGGCAGGACGCCGATGCGCGCGCCGTGGCCCTCGTCCCAGGCGTAGGGAACCCGCGCCCCTGACGCCGCCGCATCAGCGCTGAAGGTGACCGGGAGGTCGTAGAGAATTGCATGACGGTCCGTCAAGGAGAACGCGTGCATCATCGGAGTGCCCTTCACCGAGATGTTCGCGTGGTGCCGCACCCGTCCGACTGCGTCCAGCGCCAGGTAGTCGACTCCGGGCCGTCCGGGCTCGTACGCCACCGCGTACAGCTCCCGTGTGAGCGGGTCCTCCACGGGGTGTCCGCCGAAGCCGGCGGGCAGGGTGCCCTCGAAGTCGATGCGCGCGACCGTGTCGAGTTCGGGACCGAGTTGAGCCGGCAGCACTCCGCCGTCACCGAGCGCCAGGGTGCGTCCGGCGTGGTGCACGACGTGCGCGTTGGCGTTGTCCGAGAGGCCGTGACGCGGTCCGGGCGTGGGGAGTTCACCGAAGGCTCGGGTGACCCGATCGGTGCGCAGCCAGCGGTTCCGGTACCACTCGACCCTGCCGCCCCGCAGTCGAAGGCCGTGCACCATGGCGTCGCCGGCGAAGGAGTGGTCGAGGGCCGGGTCGTGGCCGTGCAGGGGGTTGGGGCCGATGCGGAGGAAGGTGCCGTCCAGCTGTGCGGGTAGCCGGCCGCGTACGGGGAGGTCGAGGAGGGTGCTCTCCTCCGCCACCGGCTGATAGCCACTGCTCAGAAGGTGCGACGTGCTGTGTACGTGATGAGTGTGCATCGCTGCCCATCCTCTGAATCACTGTTACGTAACGCCGTTACGGCAGGCTCGCAGCGGCATGCGATGATGTCAAGGGTGAGCCCACGTGAAGCGGATCCGGTCGTTGGTGCCCAACTCGTCCAAGCGGCAGCTCGGTTGCTTGTGGAAGAAGGGCCGGCCGCGCTCTCGACGCGCCGATTGGCCGCAGAGGTGGGCACCTCCACCACGGCCGTCTACACGTGGTTCGGAGGCAAGGACGACTTGGTCCGGGCCATGGTGCGGGACGGCTTCCGACTGCTCGACCTGCAGCTCGGTTCGGTCGGGGAGTCCCGTGACCCCGTCGCTGACATCGGGGCCCTCGGATGGGCTTACCGGCGCAATGCGCTGGAGCACCGCCACCTCTACAGCGTGATGTTCGGAGGAGCCGTCCTCGGGGGCTTCTCGCTCACCGACGAGGACCGCCAGCACGGCCGGTACACCCTCAGGTTCCTGCTGCGCGCGGTGGAGCGCTGCATGGAGGAGGGTCGTTTCGCCCCCGGTGAGCCACAGTTGGTGGCCCATCAGATGTGGATCGCGCTGCACGGGCTCGTCACGCTGGAACTCGGCGGCTATCTGGTCGAGCCGTACGCGCCGGACGTGTGCTTCGAGGCGCAGGTCCTCGGACTGCTCGTGAGCGTTGGCGCGGACCGGGAGGGGGCCGTCGCCTCCCTGAAGGCCGCCGAAGCCAGGAGGAACGACTGAGGGGTCGCGGAAGTCCGCGACCCCTCGGGTCGAGCCGGTGCTTTCTGATGGCGGGGTGTCAGCCCGCGCTGGGTCTTGCCGCCTCGTACTCGGGTGCCTGCCAGCTGTCCAGTTCGGGCAGGGCGAGGAGGATGGGCAGGTCGAAGGAGCGGAACTCCCGGGTGGACAGGTCGACCCGGAGCGAATGCCCCGAGCGGACGGTCACGGGGTCGCCGGCGCCGATGAACAGCGGCTGGCGGTTCCACGGACGGGGATCGACGCCCCCCGTGGCGACGACGGCCGCGCGCAGGTACCACACGCCGTCGGGCAGTCCGTGGAGGGAGTACTCCCGGTCCGCGTCGAGGACGTCGCAGGCGGCCGGGGCCCCTTGCACGATGGGGTCCTTGAAGGCGGCGACGTAGATCCGGATGGGCACCTCGGTGGGAGGGACGGAAACGGAACCGTGCACCCGGGTGGGGCAGCCGTCGTCGTGCGGCCCGGGCAGGACGCTCGGCAGGATGGGGACGCCCGCGTGCGCGAGGGTGCGGTAGCGCGTGGGCGAGACGCCGACGCTCCAGGTGAAGCGACTGGTGAACGTCCCCAGGCTGTTGTAGCCCACCCGGTAGGAGATGTCCGTGACGCTGAGCCCCGTTTCGAGGAGGAGGCTCTTGGCGCTGTGCACCCTGATGGCCGATAAGAACCGGCCGGGTGATGTTCCGGTGAGTTCCCTGAAGAGCCTGGAGAAGTAGAACTTGCTGAGAATCGCGGTGCTCGCCATTTCATCCAGCGAAAGCGGTTCCCCATAGCGGTCCCACATGGTCCTTATGACACGTTCAACAGCGGCTTGCAAAACATCTCCCTAATCGCGAGCGAAGAAGCAGATGGAGCCCGTGAAGTGCAGAGAATTAATGGCGCGCCTTGATTCACCCCTCACACGAAACGGCCGGCATTAATGCCGGAACAGACGCCAGGGCAAACAACCGGAACGGTCGTTCAGTGCCGTGCATACTAACAGTATGCAAAGTCGCCTACAATGGCGCCTAGCGAGGAGGTTCTACTCTCTCGATTGCTAGACCGATTCCTCCCGACGGGGCGGGCAGCCGCCGGGACCGCCCCATCGGGAGGAAAGTGATCAAGGGCTTCCGTCGCTCACGGGATCGGGAAGAAGGAACGCACGAACTTCTCGAAGAGGCGGTCGCCGATGGTCCAGCGCATCCGCGGCAGCAGTCGGGAGGGCACTCCTATCCGGTAGCGGATGCGTGGATTGTCGCTGGTCACCGCCTTTTCGATCACTTTGGCCACGGTCTCGGCGCGCACGGCCATCCGGCCCCGGCCCGTGGGGTGCTCGGTCTCCCGGTAGGCGCCGTGCCAGTCGACGAAGTGCTCCCAGAAGTCGTCGTAGAGCTCGGAACCCTCCCGTCGGACCATGCCGAGGTCGGCGACCGTGGTGGGGACGAAGCCGCCGAGCACGGGGGACGGTTCGATGAGCACCACCTTGATGCCGAACCCGGCCACCTCGTGTCGCAACGAGTCCCCGATGGCCTCCAGTGCGTGCTTGGTCGCCTGGTAGTAGCCGCGACCGGGCGTCGCGAACTGCCCGAAGATCGAGGACATGATCACCACCCGCCCCTGCCCGTGCGCCCGCATGCCCGGGAGGACCAGTTGGGTCAGCCTCGACAGGCCGAACACATTGGTCTCGAACTGTCGCCGCACCTCCTCGATCGGCGTCTCGCCGATCGTCCCGTTGAGGCTGTAGGCCGCGTTGTTGATCAGGGTCCCGACCCCGCCGTGATCGGCCGTGATCTTTTCCACCGCATCGACCATGGACCGTTCGTCGGTGACGTCGAGGTGCAGCACCTGAATGCCCTCGGCGGCCAGCTCGGCAAGGGCGTCGACGTTGCGTGCGGTTGCGTACACCGGCCAGCCGGCGCGGTGCAGGCGCAGGGCCGCGGCCCGGCCGGTGCCGGACGACAGACCGGTGCCCGACGAGGCGCCGGTCAGCAGGACGGCTCGGGGGGCAGTCATCAGGCGACGCCTTCGGCATCGACGTCGGGCTGCTGGGAGATCCTGCTGTGGGCCACCGAGGAACCGAGTCCGAGTCCGTCGACGAGCCGGTTGATGAAGGCGAACAGGGCTGCGGTGAAGACCGCTTCCAGCATCTCCTCGTCGCTCCACCCGGCCGCGGCGACCCGGGCCCACTCCTCGTCCGTGACCTTGTACGCCGCCCGACTGACGTGGGTCACCAGTTGCATCAGCGCCAGGGTGCGCGCGTCGACCGGGAGTTCTTCCGGTTCGTTCGCCGAGGCGATCGCCCGGGTGAGTTCCGCGCTGCCGCCGAACTGCGTGAGGAACCAGTTGTGGGTGCCCACGCAGTAGGGGCACCCGTTGATCTTCGAACTCCACGCGGAAATCATCTCGCGCGTAGCGCGCGGCAGGACTCCGTCGCCGAATACTCCGGTGTACCCGGCGAGTACGACTTCGAGGAGGTCCGGTCGGGTGGAGACGAGTCGAAACATGTCGGGAACGAACGGGAGGTTCGTCGTCTTCTTGATCCGGTCATAGAGGTCGGCGGTCTCCCCGGATGCCTCTGCCTCATCGACCAGGGGTACGCGGACCCCTGGCACCGATTGATTGCCCATATGCCTGGCTCCTGCCTCTGATCAGGAATGTGACCTGTACTCCGACGCGTCGCGGACGAGTCTGTCGACGATCCTCCCAGAGAGGTTTCGGTGGAATGTCTTCGAAATTGCCCTGTCGCTCCCACGGGGAATTGGTTGAAGTTTTTCAGAGGCAGTGGGCGGGCCGCTCCCGAATGTCTCCGACGGCGATCTGAGCGCTTCCTTTCGGCGCGCCCCGCGCCCGGCGGCCGCTGTCGGGCCGTTCGAGGAAGATGGCCGTGGACCGCCTTGCCCCTGCGCTCAGGCTCTCGCCGCGGCTTCGTCGGGTCCCCGCCTCGGTGAAGGGCGGCGCCCGGTTGTCGTCGCGATCGGCAGGAGAGTTCCGGCCAACGGGTTCGGCATATCCCGGACGCATGGCCCGGTTCCGTCGCCGGACATGTCGATGGAGTCCGTGAGGGGGGCGGCCATTTCCGAGGTGCCCGGCGATCGCCCGCGAAGCAACCCTTAGGGTGAGCGACGTGAATACCGCGAGTAAGGCACAGCGCGCGAGGTGGAGGCCGTTGATGACCGATAAAGAGGACTTCACATATGTCTTGTCCCCATACCGCACGGAACTGTTTGCGCACTGCTATCGAATGACGGGGTCCATCCACGACGCAGAGGACCTGGTGCAAGAGACCCTGCTGCGTGCCTGGCGGTCCTACGGCACCTTCGAGGGCCGGGCAAGCGTACGCACCTGGCTGTACCGCATTGCCACCAATGTGTGTCTGAGCGCCCTCGAACACCGCGACCGCAGGCTGCTGCCGACCGGCCTCGGCACGCCGCACGCCGACCCGGAAGCTCCGCTGGCCACCGCGATGACGGAGGTTTCCTGGCTCCAGCCCGTACCGAATGCACTGCTGGGGGCGCCCACGGACGACCCGGCGGCCGTCGTGGTCCACCGGGCCAGCTGCAGACTGGCATTGATCGCCGCACTGCAATGGCTCCCGCCCAGACAGCGGGCGGTGCTCCTCCTGCGCGACGTGCTGGCCATGTCCGCGGGGGAGGTCGCCGACCTGCTCGGCACCAGCGTGCCCGCGGTCAAGAGCGCGCTTCAGCGGGCCCGGGCGCAACTGCAGCGACTCGCGCCGGCGGAGGACGACATCACCGACACCGTCACCCCGGACCAACAGCACCTGCTCGACCGCTACATGAGGGCCTTCGAGGACACCGATGTGCACGCCCTGCTGGAGCTGCTCACCCAAGACGCCGTCGCCGAGATGCCGCCCCTGCCGTGCTGGTTCACCGGCCGGGAGGCCATCGTCCGTTTTTTCGGCACGCACGTGCTGACCACGCGGGGGAGGTACCGGCTGGTGCCCACTTCGGCCAACGGCCAGCCTGCCTTCGCCCTGTACCGGCGCGGCTCCGACGGCCTCCACCACGGCCACTCGGTCACGGTTCTCACCTTGGCGGGACACAGGATCTCCCGGATCTCCGGTTTCCTCGACGCGGATCTGCTCGACTCGTTCGGGCTGGCACGGACCTACGGAGCCCGGCACTCCCGACGGGTTCCCGCATGAGCGAGGGGCGTGCGCCCGGCCCGTGAGGTCGGGTGCACGCCCCGGACCCGGCCTGCGCGTGCGCTTCGATGCCAGTCGCGGCGCTCGACCGGTGCGCCGAGCGCGGGCGGCTCGACGAGCCGGCCGGGCCGGCGCATCAACGGGCGAACTTGTCGGTGCCGTTCCACCAGTTCTTCCCGGGGGCCGCCGCGCTCGCGTCGTCGTACCTGTCGTGGTGCCGCCACCAGGCCCACGGGTACTCCAGCTCCGCCTCTTGGCGGCCCAGGGGCGTCAGGTCCAGGTAGGTGTAGAAGCTCTTGAAGATGTCACCGCCCCGGTCGTACACCGAGTAGGTGTGGAAGACGTCCGTCCCCTCGCGCAGGAACACGCTGACGCCGGGAAGCTCCCCCTGCTCCGTGGTGACGTTGTAGTCGTGGTTGAAATCGGTGCCGAAGGACGAGACCCAGGGGATGGTCCAGCCTATCCGCTTCTTGAAGGCCTCCAGTTTGGGGAGTTGTCCGCGGGAGACCATCACGAAGGTGGTGTTGCGGGCGTTGATGTGCGACAGGTGGCCGACGGAGTCGGCCTGCATCGAGCAACCGATGCACCCTTCCTCCTGGTCCGGACCGAACATGAAGTGACGGACAATCAGCTGCTTTCGTCCCTCGAACAGGTCGAGCAGGGTCACCGGCCCTTGCGGGGCGTCGAAGACGTACTCCTTCTCGACCCGGACCATCGGCAGCTCGGGCCGGGCCGCGACGACCTCGTCGTACAGCCTGGTCAGTTCCTTCTCCTTCTCCAGCAGTTCCTTGCGGGCGCGCAGCCACTCCTCCCGGGTGACCACCTTGGGCATGTCCATGTTCCCCTCTGCTCTGGTTCGCTTCCGTGCGGAGACGTGCCGTCCGCGCGGGACGCGAAGGCAACCCGCCCGTGCGGACCGCGCTGCCTCAGCCCTCCAGGAGCCAGTCCGCCAGGCGTTCGCCGATCATGATCGAAGTGAGGTTGGTGTTGCAGTTCACGATGGTCGGCATCACCGAGGCGTCGGCCAGGTAGAGGCCCTCCGTGCCGTGGACCCGGAGCCGTTCGTCGACCACGGCCCCCTCGTCCGAGGCCCGGCCCATGCGGGCGGTTCCGACCGGGTGGTAGCCACTGTCCAGACTCACCCGGACGTACTGGCGCACCATCTCGTCGTCCGCGATGAGGCGGTCGTCCAGGACGATGACCTCCTCCCCCTGGCTCCGGACGCCGGGATGTCCGACCAGCTCCCAGCAGGTCCGCACGCCGTCGACGAGCTTCTCCAGGTCGCGCTCGGTGGCCAGGAAGTTGAGATCGATGTCGGGTGCCGCGGACGGGTCGGTCGTGCTCAAGCGAAGCCGTCCACGGGATTCGGGCTTCTGGTCCACCACCATGACGCCGAGGATCACATTGCCCCGGGCCAGCATCTGCAGATCGGGGAACATGGTCAGGTCGAAGTGGCTCACCAGGTAGTACTGCAGGTCGTTGAAGTCGGTGGAACCCTTCGCCGTGGTCCGGACGATGGTCTGCAGGAACGGGTCGGTGGTGTCCACCGCTCCCGGCCTCGGCCTCATGAAGACACCGGTGCGGGGGTGGTCGATCAGATTGGCGCCGAGGCCGGGGCGGTCCCACCGGACGTCGATGCCGAGCCGCCTGAGGTCCTCGGCCGGACCGATGCCGGAGCGCATCAGCAGCGTCGGCGAGTTCACCGCTCCCGCCGCCAGGATCACCCGGTGGGCGTGCACCTCCTCCGTCGCGCCGCCCTTCGTGGAAACCGCCACGCCAGTGGCGCGGTCGCCCCGGAAGAGCAGGTGGTGGACCAGGGTGTGTGCGCGGATGGTGAGGTTCTCCCGGGCGCGGACCTCCTCGGTGAGGTAGGCCATGGCGGTGGAGCACCGGATGCCGGGGTCCCTACGGGTGGAGGGGATCGGGCCGATGCCGGTGGCCGTCGGGTCGTTGTGGTCCGCGACCTCGGGAAAGCCCATGGCCAGGCTCGCCTCGACGAATGACTTCTGGACCGGGATCAGTTCGTCGGCCTGCCAGCGGCGGACGGGCACGGGGCCGCCCTTGCCGTGGAGCTGCTCACCGCCGAAGTCGAGGTCGTCCTCCAGCTTCCGGTAGTACGGAAGGACGTCCTCCCAGGACCAGGCAGGGTTGCCGGCGGAGACCCATTCCGCGAAGTTCTCGGGCACGCCGCGCAGGGCGATCGTGGCGCCGACGGCAGAGGAACCCCCCGTGACCTTGCCGCGTGGATAGAGAATTCGGCGGCCGTCACTTATTTCCGCCCTGAATTTCCAGTCGTGCGCGCTCAGGGACATCGCACTGCCGTTGCGGATGTCCTGTGGGGTCTCGTCGACCGTGGGGAAATCCGGCCCCGCCTCCAGCAGCAGGACACTGCGCGACGGGTCCGCACTGAGCCGCGCCGCGAGCGCGGCTCCGGCCGAACCGGAGCCGACCACTATGTCGTCGTACGTCTGCGTCATGAAACACCTTCGGAGTCTCAGATCCGGCTGTGGACTTGTTCCGCCACCGAGCATCACCGCCACCTGACCTCGCGACTTCTCCGAACTTGCCCAGCTTGCCGTCGACGGTGCTCCACACCGGGCGGAGGGCAACGTCAGAGAAGCCAGACGTTCCGCCGTATCCCAGTCTCGGAACGCGAACTGAGTGCCGAGCAATTGCCCCAGTTGATCGAAAGTGAGGAGAGAGCGGTGATCCACCGCGAGCGATTTCGCAGGCTCACGCCCGGACTGGTGACGGTATTGGTGGCCACGTCGCTGTTCTTTGCGGTGCGGACTTCCGTGGCCGTTACCGGCGGTGAACAGGCCGCGGCGAAGTACGCGTTCAAAGAAATGCCGATCGCCATGCCCCCGGGCTATGAGGCGCAGCGCATGAACACCGTTCGAACGGTGAATCCGGCGTACGAGAAGCTGCGGTCCTGGGTCTCCTCGGTCGGTGCGGGAATCGCGATCAACGACCTGACCGGACACGGCAGGGCCGACGGGATGTGCATCGTCGACACCCGAACGGACCAGGTGGTGGTGACCTACACGCCGACCGCCCCGCCCGCCGACCGGTTCACCCCCTTCGTCCTCGACGCCGCCCCGCTGCCGATGGACTCGGCCATGGCACCCACGGGGTGCACACCGGGCGACTACAACGGCGACGGCCGGACGGACCTGCTCGTCTCGTACTGGGGCCGCACCCCCGTCGCCTTCCTGGCCAAGTCGAGCGCCACGACGCCGTCGCAGGCCGCGTACGTCCCGCGCGAGGTGGTGCCCTCGCAGTCGATCGACGGCCGGTACCACGGTCCCCGTTGGAACACCGATGCCGTCTACGTCGGCGACCTGGACGGCAGCGGTCACCCGTCGCTCGTCATCGGGAACTACTTCCCCGACTCGGACGTGCTCGACCCGAACGGACTCGACAACGTCGCGATGAACGACTCGCTCTCCACTTCGAAGAACGCCGGTGGCGACCACGTGCTGCGCTGGGCGGGGGCGACCTCCGGCACGGAGCCCACCGTTGCCTTCGTCGAGGAGAGGGGCGCCATCCCGTACGGGCTCTCCACCGGATGGACCCTTGCGATCTCCGGCGCCGACCTGACCGGCGACGGCCTGCACGAACTCTACGTCGCCAATGACTTCGGCCACGACCACTTGCTCTACAACCGCTCGGAGCCGGGACGGATCAGGTTCACCGAGGCCAAGGGCAAGCGCACGCCGACCGTGCCCAAGTCGTTCGTGCTCGGCAACGGTTCCTTCAAGGGCATGGGCGTCGACTTCGCCGATGTCGACCACAACGGCAGCTTCGACATGATGGTCAGCAACATCACCGCCGCCTGGGGCCTGGAGGAGAGCAACTTCCTCTGGATCAACAAGGCCAAGGACCCCGAGGAGATGCGCCGCAAACTGGACGCGGGCGAGGCGCCCTTCGAGCAGGAGGCGCAGGAGCACGGAGTGGCCTGGAGCGGCTGGGGCTGGGACACCAAGATGGCCGACTTCCTCAACTCGGGCGAGCTGTCGATCCTCCAGACCACCGGATTCGTCAAGGGCGACATCAACCGGTGGCCCTGGCTCCAGGAGATGGCCATGACCAACGACAACCTGCTCTCCAACCCGGCGATGTGGCCCAACGTCCAGCCGGGTGACGACATCGCCGGCGACGACCACCTCGCCTTCTACGCGAAGAACGCGAGCGGCACGTACGTCAACGTCAGCGAGCGGCTCGGGCTCGACGTGAAGATCCCCACCCGGGCCCTCGCCACCGGCGACACCACCGGAACCGGCGTGCTCGACTTCGCCGTCGCACGACAGTGGGGGCCGCCGGCCTTCTACGCCAACATGTCGCCCCAGCGGGGCAACCACCTGGAACTGAAGCTCTACCGACCCTCCGTCGAGGGCGCCCGGGGAACGGGCGAGGGGCTCAAGAACACCGGGACGCCCGCGTACGGTGCCACGGTCAAGGTCACCTCGGCAACCGGTACCCGCGTCTCGCAGCTCGACGGCGGTGGCGGCCACAGCGGATTCCGCAGCTTCGACGTGCACTTCGGGCTGGGGGCGCAGCAGGAGCCGGTGACGGTGGAGCTCTCCTGGCGGGACACGAACGGCGAACGACACCGGACGACCAAGGAGCTCAGCCCCGGTACGCACGCGCTCATGCTGACCGATGACGCCCAGGAGGTTGCGAGCCGATGACCACCCCCACCGCTTCCCCGACCGAACCGGCACGGCCGGCCCCGCCGGAGTCCCGGCCCGCACGCGACCCGCGCTATCTCGCACTGCGCAACTTCGCGATCTCCATCAGCGTGTTCAACATCCTCGGGTACACCGTGCTGGGCTTCGAACAGCCCTGGCTCTGGCCCATCATCGCGGCCCTCGCCGCCTACGCCACCGAGATCGCCCTGGAGGTCCTCAGCGCCTGGGCCCAGCGGCGCACCCCGCGCTTCCTGGGCAACGGAGTGCGCGGCGTCTACGAGTTCCTGCTGCCCTCGCACATCACGGCCATCGCCGTCAACATGCTGCTGTACGCCAACAACCAACTGCTCCCGGTGCTCTTCGGAGTGTTCGCCGGCGTCGCGGGCAAGCACGTGCTCCAAGCCCCCATCGCCGGTCGCATGCGCCACTACATGAACCCGTCCAACTTCGGGATCACGCTCGCCCTGGTGTGCTTCGGGTCCTGGGTGAGCATCGCACCGCCGTACGAGTTCACGGAGAACGCGGACACCTTCTTCCGCGTCGCGATCCCGCTGATCATCGTCATGGCCGGCACCGTGATCAACTCGATGCTCACCAAGAAGATCCCGCTGATCGTCGGCTGGGTCGGGGGCTTCGTGATCCAGGCACTGATCCGGCACGAGTTCTGGGACGTCGCCCTGGCCTCCGCGCTCGGCCCGATGAGCGGCGTGGCCTTCGTGCTGTTCACGAACTACATGATCAGCGACCCCGGCACCACCCCGATGAAACCCCGCAACCAGTTCGTCTTCGGCGCCTCGGTCGCCGTGGTGTACGGCGTCCTGATGCTGTTCAACGTCGTCTACACGCTGTTCTTCGCGGTCACGGTGGTCTGTGCGGCGCGCGGCATCGGCTGGTGGGTCGCCCACCTGCTGCAGAAGCGCCGCTCCCGGGAGACGGCCCGGTCCGATACGTCCCAGAGCCGATCCACGGAGCTCGGCGAGAGCCCCACGAGCGAGGCGGTGGCCGCGTGACCCCATCCCCCCGGAACCCCGGTTCCTCCGACCCCTCCCGCATCGCCGTCGTCGGCATCGCCTGTCGCTACCCCGACGCCGCGTCCCCGAACGAACTGTGGCGCAACGTGCTGGCCGGACGACGGGCCTTCCGCCGGCTGCCCGACGAGCGGATGAGGGCGGAGGACTACTACTCTCCCGACCCCACCGCGCCCGACCGCTTCTACTCCGCCAAGGCCGCGGTGATCGACGGCTTCGAGTTCGACCGGGTCAAGTACCGGGTCGCGGGAAGCACGTTCCGCTCGACCGACATGACGCACTGGCTCGCGCTCGACACCGCGGCCCGAGCGCTCGAAGACGCGGGCTTTCCGCTCGGGGAGGGCCTGGCCGGGGCCAACACCGGGGTCATCATCGGCAACACGCTGACCGGAGAGTTCAGCCGGGCCAACCTGATGCGGCTGCGCTGGCCCTACGTCCGCCGCACGGTCGGCGCCGCCCTGCGCGAACAGGGCTGGGACGACACTGCCCTGGCCGACTTCCTGGACCGGCTCGAAGAGCGCTACAAGAGCCCGTTCCCGCCCATCGGGGAAGACACCCTGGCCGGCGGCCTCGCCAACACCATCGCCGGACGCATCTGCAACCACTTCGACTTCAAGGGCGGTGGATTCACCGTCGACGGTGCCTGTTCCTCCTCCCTGCTCTCGGTCGCCACCGCATGTGACGCCCTGACCGACGGACGGCTCGACGTCGCCGTCGTCGGCGGGGTGGACCTCAGCATCGACCCCTTCGAAGTCATCGGCTTCGCCAAGACCGGGGCGCTCGCAACCGGCGAAATGCGCGTCTACGACCGTGGGTCCAACGGCTTCTGGCCCGGCGAGGGCTGCGGCATGCTCGTGCTGATGCGCAATCAGGACGCCCTCGCGCAAGGACGCTTCCGATACGCGAGCATCCAGGGGTGGGGTTACTCCTCCGACGGAAAGGGCGGCATCACCCGTCCCGAAGCGGAGGGCCACCGGCTCGCGTTGCGACGCGCCTACGCCACCGCCGGCTTCGGCATCGACACGGTGGCCTACTTGGAAGGGCACGGCACCGGCACCGCAGTCGGTGACGCCACCGAGCTGCGTGCCTTCTCCGAGGCCCGTCGCGCCGCGGACCCCGACGCCGCCCCCGCCGCAATCGGCACGGTGAAGGGAAACATCGGCCACACCAAGGCCGCTGCCGGCGTCGCCGGACTGCTCAAAGCCGTCCTGGCGGTGCGCCACCAGGTCATCCCGCCCGGTACCAGCCACGTCGACCCGCATCCCGAACTGACCGGTGAGAAGCCGGCACTGCGCGTCCCGCACGAGGCGGAGACGTGGCCGGAGGGTGCACCGATCCGGGCCGGAGTGTCGTCCATGGGCTTCGGTGGCATCAATGCGCACATCGTGGTGGAGCACGCGGACGGCGTCCGCAAGACCGACGTCGGCCGCGTCACCCGCAAGCTCGTCCGGTCGCGCCAGGACGCGGAGCTGTTGCTGCTCGACGCGGACAGCATCGCCGAACTGCGCGGCAAGGCGGCCCGGGTGGTCGCGCTGAGCTCGAAACTGTCGTTCGCCGAGATCGGCGACCTCGCCGCGACCCTCCAGGAAGGGCTTTCCGAGCGCCCCGTCCGGGCGGCGGTCGTCGCGGCAGACCCGGAGCAGACCGAACGACGCTTCACCCGACTGCTCGCCCACCTCGACGCCGGAGTGCGTTCGGTCCTCGACACGACCGGCGGAGTGTTCCTCGGCACCGCCGCAACGACCCCGCGGATCGGCTTCCTGTTCCCGGGACAGGGGGCGGGGCGCCGGGCCGACGGCGGCGCCGTACGACGCCGCTTCGCCGCGGTGGACGAACTCTACCGAGCGCATCCCCTGCCCACCGACGGAGACCTGGTGGCCACCGCCGTGGCGCAGCCGCGCATCGTGACCTCATCGCTCGCCGGGCTCCGCGTGCTGTCCTCGTTGGGGATCGAGGCCACAGGAGCCGTTGGGCACAGTCTCGGCGAGCTCACGGCGCTGCACTGGGCCGGCGCCATGGAGGAGGCCTCGCTGCTGCAGATCGCCCGCGAGCGCGGCCGGGTCATGGCGGAGGCGAGCGACGGCGACGGGACGATGGCCGGCATCGCCGCGGACGCGGCCCGCGTCGAGCCCCTGCTCAACGGCGAGCCGGTCGTGATCGCCGGGTACAACAGCCCGCTGCAGACGGTGGTCTCCGGTCCGGTGGACGCCGTGCGCAGGGTCTGCGCCGCGGCGACCGCCCAGGGTCTGGGAACGGCCGCGATCAACGTCTCGCACGCCTTCCACTCCGAGGCGGTGGCCCCGGCGGCCCAGGCGTTCGGGGCGTACCTGGCGACCCGGTCGTTCGGGCCGTTGCGACGCCGCACGGTGTCCACCGTGACGGCGGACGTGCTCCCGGAGGACACCGACGTACCGGCACTCCTGACCCGGCAGGTGCTGGACCCCGTGCGCTTCAGCGAGGCCGTGCAGACCCTCGCGGCGGACACCGACCTCCTGCTCGAAGTGGGTCCCGGGCACATCCTCCGCGGTCTCGCGGCGGAGACCGCCCCCGGTGTTCCGGTCGTCTCGCTCGACACGGACAGCGGTTCCTTGTCCGGCCTCCTCACGGCCCTCGCCGCGGCGTACGCACTGGGGGCGCCGGTGCGGCACGCGGAACTGTTCCGCGACCGGTTCACCCGCCCGCTCGCGCTGGACAAGGAGTTCCAGTTCTTCGCCAGCCCCTGCGAGTCGACTCCGGAGGGCGACTTCTCCTTCGCCGAGGTGCGCCGCAACGCACCCACCCCCGCACCGCAAGGCACCCCCACGGCCCAAGCGGTCCCGTCCGCCCCTGCGGGTGCGCCCGGTGCGGAGAACAGCCTCGACGTGCTGCTCCGCCTCGCCGCAGAGCGGGCCGAACTCCCGGTCGCGGCGGTGAACCCGAACAGCAACCCCCTGGACGAACTGCACCTCAGCTCCATCACGGTGGGGCAGATCATGAACCAGGCCTCCCAAGAACTGGGCCTCACCGCACCACTGGTCACGACGGCTTTCGCCACCTCGACGCTCGTCGAGCTGGCAGGGCTCCTGGACGAGCTGGCAGAAACGGAAGAGGGCGGAGCGGAGCCGGCGCGCACGGTCCAGGGCGTCGGCCCCTGGGTGCGGGCCTTCGCCCTCGACCTCGTACCGACGGATCGTGCCCCCGCTGCCACCACCGCCACCCCGGTGCGGGGCGGAGACTGGCAGCTCTTCGCCCCGGAAGGACACCCGCTCGCCGCCGCGCTGCACGATGCGCTCGGCGCCGCGGGACTCGGCAACGGCGTACTGCTCTGCCTTCCCCGGGACTGCTCCGAGGAGCACGCGGGGCTGATGATCGCAGCCGCCCGTGCCGCGCTGTCCCGGCAAGGCCCGTCCCGCTTCGTCGCGGTCGGCGACCGCCGTGGAGCAGCAGGTCTGGCCAAGACCCTCCACCTGGAGGCTCCCCACGTCGAGACCACCGTGGTGACCCTGTCGCTGCCGGACCGGCAGTCGGACCGGCGGGTGCGGGAGCTGGTGCCCCGCATCGTCGCCGACGTCGCGGCGACCGGTGGGTTCAGCGAGGTCGTGTACGGGGAGGACGACCTCCGCACCGTTCCGGTGCTGCGTCCCCTGCCGGTGTCCGCGACGCCGGCGGCCGTTGGCGGGGCGACCGACCGCCAGCCGGCCCTGGACGCCGGGGACGTCCTGCTCGTCACGGGCGGCGGGAAGGGCATCACCGCGGAGTGCGCCCTTGAGCTCGCCCGGGACACCGGCGCCGGCGTCGGCCTGCTCGGCCGTTCGGACCCTGCCGACGACGCCGAACTCGCCGGGAACCTCGCCCGGATGACTGCTGCGGGAGTCAACTTCCGTTACGTCCGGGCCGATGTCACCTCCGCCGACGAGGTCAAGGCGGCGGTCAGCGAGATCCGCGACGCCCTCGGCCCGGTCACGGCGGTGCTGCACGGTGCGGGGCGAAACGAGCCGCACGCCCTCGCCCACCTGGACGAGTCGTCCTTCCGGCGCACCCTCGCCCCGAAGATCACCGGACTGCACACGGTGCTCGCCGCCACCGACCCGGCTTCGCTGCGGCTCCTCGTCACCTTCGGCAGCATCATCGGCCGCGCCGGGCTGCGCGGCGAGGCCGACTACGCCACCGCCAACGACTGGCTCACCGATCTGACGCACCGCGTCCAGGAGGACTTCCCGGACTGCCGTTGCCTGGCGCTCGAATGGTCGGTGTGGTCGGGGGCCGGCATGGGCGAACGGCTCGGCGTGCTCGAGTCGCTGGTGCGGGAGGGCATCGAACCGATTCCCACCGACGAAGGCGTGGCCCTGCTGAAGGAGCTGATCGCGGATCCGCGGACGCCGACCGCCCTGGTCGTGATGGGACGTGCCGGCGGTCTGCCGACGCTCACCCTGGAGGAGTCCGAACTGCCGCTGCTGCGCTTCGTGGACCGGCCCCGGGCGCACTATCCGGGGATCGAGCTGGTCGTCGACTCCGACCTCTCGGCCTCCGGCGACCCGTACCTGGTGGACCACGAGCTCGACGGGGACCTGCTCTTCCCCGCCGTCCTCGGCATGGAGGCCATGGCCCAGGCCGCGGCGGCCCTCACCGGACTCGACGGAGCGCCCACCCTGGAGGACGTGGAGTTCCTGCGGCCGGTGGTCGTTCCCAAGGAGGGACAGACCACCATCCGGGTCGCCGTCCTGGCGAGGAACGTCGGCACCGTGGAGGCGGTGATCCGCAGCAGCGACACCGGGTTCCAGGCCGACCACTTCCGCGCCGTACTCCGCTATGACCGACCGGAGCCCTTGGACGAAGCCCCCCTGCCCCTCGCCGAGCGCGCGCCGCGCGTACCGCTGGATCCGGCCCGGGACCTGTACGGACCGGTGCTCTTCCAGGGGATGCGCTTCCAACGCCTGCTCGGATACCGACAGTTGTCGGCGAAGGGATGCGTCGGGGAGATCTCCAACAGCGCCGTCGCCCCCTGGTTCGCCCGTCACCTTCCTGCCGATCTGCTCCTGGCCGACCCGGGAACGCGCGATGCGCTGATGCACTCGATCCAGTGCTGCGTTCCGGACGCCACCCTGCTTCCGGTGAGCGTCGAGCGGCTCCACCTGAGCGACCCCGATGCGGTGCGCGGAGAGAAGAAGGTGGTCCTCCACGCGGCCGAGCGCTTCCGCGACGGCGACACGTACGTCTACGACCTCGACGTCAGGGACCAGGCCGGGCGGCTGGTCGAGCGTTGGGAGGGGCTGCGCCTCCGGGCCGTGCGCAAGCAGGACGGAACGGGTCCCTGGGAGCCGTCCCTGCTCGGCCCCTATCTGGAGCGTCGGGCGGAGCGGGTCCTGCCCGTCCCCGTGCGCTGTGTGGTGCGCCCCGATGACGAGGGCGTCGCCGAGGGGGTGGCCTCGCGGCGGGAACGGACCGCGAAGGCGGTCGGCTGGGCGTTGGGCGAAGAGACTCCGGTGACGTACCGCCCCGACGGCAAGCCCGCGGTCGAGGGCGGACCGCACGTCTCCGCCTCGCACGGTGCCGGTGTGACGTTCGTGGTGACCGGAGAGGTTCCGGTCGCCTGTGACGTGGAAGTCGCTCAGGCCCGTACGGACCAGGAATGGACGGGCTTGCTGGGGCCGGAGTGCACGGCCCTGGCCCGGCTGCTCGCCGCTGAACGCGGGGAGCCGCTCTCCCTGGCGGCCACCAGGGTGTGGGGTGCGGTGGAGTGCCTGCGCAAGGACGGCCGTGCGCTGACCGGAATCACGGCCGACGCCGTGCCCGTCGCGGACGGGCACTGGGTGGCACTGCGCTCCGGAGAGGCGAGGATCGTCACCTTCGCGACGTCGCTGGACGGCGTCGACGCACCCGTGGTCTTCGCCCTGATGGCCCGGACGACGGAGAGGAACCACTGACCATGCAGCCGTACTACGAGTACCGCCATCTGGTGGGTTTCGAGGAGACGAACCTGGTCGGCAACGTCTACTACGTCAACTACCTTCGCTGGCAGGGGCGTTGCCGGGAGATGTTCCTACAGGAGCGGGCTCCGGAGGTGCTGGCCGACATCCGCGAGGACCTGAAGCTGTTCACCCTGAAGGTGGACTGCGAGTTCTTCGCGGAGATCTCGGCCTTCGACGAGCTCTCGATCCGGATGCGCCTGGACGATCTGACGCAGACCCAGATCGGTTTCAGCTTCGACTACGTACGGGTCGGCGCCGACGGGTCCGAGAACCTGGTCGCCCGCGGGCGGCAACGGATCGCCTGCATGCGCGGCCCGAACTCCGACACCCGCCCGTCGCGGGTCCCCGAGGCGCTGCGGAAGGCGCTGGCGCCCTACGTGACCGCGCAGCGGACCGCGGGCCAGCTCGCCGACCTGACGAACGGGGGCTGAGGGATGACCGCCACCGATCGCACCCCGACCCGTGGCACCTCCGCACTGCGCGGTGTCCTGGGGCGTTTCGCCACGGGGGTCACCGTGCTCACGGCGGGCCGGGACGTCCCCCGCGGGATGACGGCCAACGCCTTCACCTCGGTTTCGCTGGAACCGCCGTTGATCCTGGTGTGCGTGGTCCGCACGGCAGCCATCCACGACGTCATACGGGACGAAGGAGCCTTCGCGGTCTCGGTCCTCTCCGGGCAACAGGGCGACGTGGCGCTGTACTTCGCGGATCACGGCAGGCCGCGCGGCCGACGCGAGTTCGAGGACGTCGACACCGTACCGGGCAAGTGCACCGGGGTTCCTGTCCTCCTCGGCGCGCAGGCATGGCTGGAATGCCGTCTGGTCGCGGTCCACGACGGTGGTGACCACTCGATCTTCCTGGGCTCGGTGGTCGATGCCGGCCGGGAGGAGAAGGACGACCCGCTGGTGTACTTCGGCGGCGGCTTCCACCGCCTGTCGACGTGACCCACCCGTTTGATCCTTGGTGTGGAGGAGCCCCCGACCAACCGGTCGGGGGC